>CAZKTB010000193.1:0-3106 GCA_964555485.1 uncultured Thiopseudomonas sp.
CTCCTGCAAAAACTGCATTTCCGCCATCCATGGCGGTCAGATGTACTTGCGGCGTCTTTGCGTAACCCTGCTACCATCCACGCACTTAAATGAAAGCAGCACAGCACAAAAAAGAAAAAACCTAACCTGATGAGGAACTCCAATGGCTGGTAAAACCCTTTACGACAAGCTGTGGGAAATGCACGAAGTGAAACGCCGCGATGACGGCTCTTCACTGATCTACATTGACCGCCACATCCTGCACGAGGTGACTTCGCCACAGGCATTTGAAGGCCTGCGTCTGGCGGGTCGCAAGCCATGGCGCATTGATGCCAACATTGCCACCCCCGACCACAACGTGCCGACCACTCCGGCCGAGCGTGCCGGCGGTATCGAGGCGATCAAGGACGAAGTATCCCGCATCCAGGTGAAAACCCTGGACGACAACTGTAACGACTTCGGCATCCTGCAGTTCCCGATGAACGACATCCGCCAGGGTATCGTGCACGTGATCGGGCCGGAGCAGGGCGCAACCCTGCCGGGCATGACCATCGTCTGTGGTGACTCCCACACCTCCACCCATGGTGCCTTTGGTGCGCTGGCGCACGGTATCGGTACCTCCGAGGTCGAGCACGTGCTGGCCACCCAGTGTCTGGTTGCCAAGAAGATGAAGAACATGCAGGTGCGTGTCGAGGGCAAGCTGGGTGCCGGCGTCACTGCCAAGGACATCGTACTGGCCATCATCGGCAAGATCGGTACCGCCGGCGGTAACGGCCACGCACTGGAATTTGCCGGTAGCGCCATCCGTGACCTGTCCATGGAAGGCCGCATGACCATCTGCAACATGTCCATCGAGGCCGGTGCCCGTGTCGGCATGGTGGCGGTGGACGAGAAGACCATCGAATACGTCAAAGGCCGTCCATACTCGCCCAAAGGTGCAGACTGGGACAACGCCGTTGCGCTGTGGGAGACCCTGGTTTCCGACGAGGATGCACACTTCGATACCGTGATCGAGATGCGCGCCGAAGACATCAAGCCGCAGGTCAGCTGGGGTACTTCTCCCGAGATGGTGCTGCCGGTGGATGCCAACGTGCCCGATCCGGCCAAAGAGAGCGATCCGGTCAAGAAGGACTCCATTGAGCGTGCGCTCAAGTACATGGGTCTTGAGGCCAACCAGGCGATCACCGACATCAAGCTGGACCGTATCTTCATCGGTTCCTGCACCAACTCGCGCATTGAAGACCTGCGTGCCGCTGCTGAAGTGGCCAAGGGCCGCAAGGTTGCCGACAACGTGATTCAGGCGATGGTGGTGCCAGGCTCCGGTCTGGTGAAGAAGCAGGCGGAAGAGGAAGGTCTGGACAAGATCTTCATCGAGGCCGGTTTTGAGTGGCGCGAGCCGGGCTGCTCCATGTGTCTGGCGATGAACCCGGACAAGCTGGGCAGTGGCGAGCACTGTGCCTCCACCTCCAACCGCAACTTCGAGGGTCGCCAGGGCAATGGCGGACGCACCCACCTGGTCAGCCCGGCAATGGCCGCTGCCGCTGCGGTAACAGGTCACTTTGTTGACGTACGTGAACTCATGCAAGGAGCCAAGTAATGAAAGCCTTTACACAACATCAGGGTCTGGTGGCTCCGCTGGATCGTGCCAACGTCGACACCGACCAGATCATCCCCAAGCAGTTCTTGAAATCGATCAAGCGCACCGGCTTTGGCGAGAACCTGTTTGACGAGTGGCGTTATCTGGATGAGGGCCAGCCCGGTCAGGACAACAGCAAGCGTCCGGTGAATACCGAGTTCGTGCTGAACCAGCCACGCTATCAGGGTGCCAGCATCCTGCTGGCGCAGGAAAACTTCGGTTGCGGTTCCAGCCGTGAGCACGCGCCCTGGGCACTGGACGAGTACGGCTTCCGCGCCATCATCGCGCCGAGCTTTGCCGACATCTTCTACAACAACAGCTTCAAGAACGGCCTGCTGCCGATCATCCTGCCACAGGCTGCGGTCGATGAGCTGATGAAGCTGACCGTGGACAACGAAGGCTACCAGCTGACCGTTGATCTGGCAGAACAGAAGGTTATTCGCGCTGATGGCGTCAGCTACGACTTTGAAGTGGATGCCTTCCGCAAGCACTGCCTGCTCAATGGCCTGGATGATATTGGCCTGACCCTGCAGGACGAGGATGAGATTCGCTCGTTCGAGGAAGGGTACAAGCAGAAGTATCCGTGGCTGTTTGGGGCATTGACTGGGTGATTTTTGTTTGCCCTTGCGTTGACTGACTAGCTTGGGCTTCAGGTGCAGTTCCGTAAAGACGCCGCAAGTACGTCCATGTAGGCTCCTTGTCGCCATCCATGGCGACACAGGCTTTACTCCACTGCACCTGAATCCCCGTCAACTCCGTGCAAACGGTGGGGGAGAGAGGGGCGGGCGTTGCCCGCCTGCTGTCGCGCGCTATCGGCTGAGATTGTGCATTGACTGTAGGTCCGAATTTATTCGGACGTTTGCGGTTTCTGTGATGGGTCGCAGGCTGGGTAGGTGTAAAGCTCTGTGCGAAGGGGCTTGTCCCCTGAGATAACGTATACCTTTTGTCGGGGGCAAGCCCCCTCCTACAAAATTGCATTTTCGCCATCCATGGCGGTCAGATGTACTTGCAGCGACCCTGCGGTGCCTATGCTCCGCCGATGCAAACACAGATTTATAAGCCTTCTTTCATGCAATAAAACATTTGCAATTAAAAAGAGAAAAACCATGAGTAAAAAAGTTCTTGTTCTTCCCGGTGACGGTATCGGTCCGGAAATCATTGCCGAAGCGGTCAAGGTGCTGAAGCTGGCCAACGAAAAATACAGCCTGGACCTGGAGCTGGTCGAGGGCGAGCTGGGTGGCGCTGCCATCGACAAATACGGTGTGCCTCTGGCTGATTCCACATTGGAGCTGGCGCGTGAAGTGGATGCGGTGCTGCTGGGCGCGGTGGGTGGTCCGAAGTGGGACACCATCGAGAAGAGCATCCGCCCCGAGCGTGGTCTGCTGAAGATCCGTTCCGAGCTGGGCCTGTTCGGCAACCTGCGTCCTGCCATCCTGTACCCGCAACTGGCCGATGCTTCCAGCCTCAAGCCTGAAGTGGTTTCCGGTCTGG
>CAZKTB010000194.1:0-3102 GCA_964555485.1 uncultured Thiopseudomonas sp.
TTGCATCCAGTGCCACCCTGTATGACATTGGCTTCAACTATTTCTTCAAGGCGCCCACCGAAGAGCACGGCGGCGACCTGATCTATTTCCAGGGCCATGCCTCTCCCGGCATCTACGCCCGCGCCTTCCTTGAAGGCCGCCTTACCGAAGAACAGCTGCACAGCTTCCGTCGTGAAGTGGATGGTGGCGGCCTGTCTTCCTACCCGCACCCCTGGCTGATGCCCGACTTCTGGCAGTTCCCGACCGTATCCATGGGTCTGGGTCCGATCCAGGCCATTTACCAGGCCCGCTTCATGAAGTACCTGGAGCACCGCGGCCTGATTCCGGCCGGCAAGCAGAAAGTCTGGTGTTTCCTGGGTGACGGTGAAACCGACGAGCCGGAAGCACTGGGTGCCATCTCGCTGGCCGGTCGCGAGAAGCTCGACAACCTGATTTTCGTCATCAACTGTAACCTGCAGCGCCTGGATGGCCCGGTGCGCGGTAACGGCAAGATCATCCAGGAGCTGGAAGGCAACTTCCGCGGTGCCGACTGGAACGTGATCAAGGTTCTCTGGGGCCGCCTGTGGGATCCGCTATTTGCCAAGGACACCGAGGGTGTCATGCAGGCCCGCATGGAAGAAGCCCTCGACGGCGACTACCAGAACTACAAGGCCAATGACGGCGCCTTTGTTCGCAAGGACTTCTTCGGCACCGACCCGCGCCTGCTCGACATGGTCTCCGATATGACCGACGACGAGATCTGGAAGCTCAACCGCGGCGGCCACGACCCGTTCAAGGTGTATGCGGCCTACCATGCGGCGGTCAACCACGAAGGCCAGCCAACCGTGGTTCTGGCCAAGACCATTAAAGGTTACGGTACAGGTAGCGGTGAAGCGCAGAACATCGCCCACAACGTGAAGAAAGTTGACGTGGACAGCCTGCGCAGCTTCCGTGACACCTTTGCCATCCCCATTGACGATGCTGAACTGGAAAACTTGCCGTTCTACCGTCCGGCCGAAGACAGCGCCGAGATGCAGTACCTGCGCAAGACCAGCGAAAGCCTGGGTGGTTCCGTACCCCAGCGTCGCCAGCGCAGCATGAGTATTCCGACACCGTCACTGGATACCCTGAAGGCGATTCTGGATGGCAGTGGCGATCGTGAAGTCTCCACCACCATGGTGTATGTGCGCATTCTGGCGCAGCTGCTCAAGGACAAGGACCTCGGCAGCCGCATCGTACCCATCGTGCCCGACGAGGCACGCACCTTCGGTATGGAAGGCCTGTTCCGTCAACTTGGCATCTACTCCTCCGTAGGCCAGCTGTACCAGCCGGTCGACAAGGGCCAGGTGATGTACTACAAGGAGGACGTCAAGGGTCAGCTGCTGGAAGAGGGCATCACCGAAGCCGGTGCCATGTCGTCCTGGATGGCGGCGGCCACCTCCTACAGCCACTACAACCAGCCGATGCTGCCGTTCTACTCGTTCTACTCGATGTTCGGTTTCCAGCGCATCGGTGACCTGGCCTGGGCCAGTGGTGACATCCGCGCCCGTGGCTTCCTGATGGGCGGGACTGCCGGTCGCACCACGCTGAACGGTGAAGGTCTGCAGCACGAAGATGGCCACAGCCACATTCTTGCCGGCACCATCCCCAACTGTCACACCTACGATCCGGCCTTCGGTTACGAGATGGCAGTGATCATCCGTGACGGTATCCGCCTGATGATGGAAGAGCAGCAGGACCGTTTCTACTACATCACCATGATGAACGAGGCCTACAAGCAGCCGGCGATGCCGCAGCGCGAGAATATCGAGCGTGACATCATCAGCGGTATGTACCTGCTCGACGAGGACAAGCGCCAGAGCGGCAAGCATGTCCAGCTGCTGGGTAGCGGCACCATCCTGCTTGAAGTGATGGAAGCGGCGAAAATCCTGCGCGACGAATTCGGTGTCGGTGCAGATGTCTGGAGCGTGACCAGCTTCAACGAGCTGCGTCGCAACGGCCTTGAAGCCGAGCGCTGGAACCGTCTGCACCCGCGTGAAACACCACGGCTGAGCCATATCGAGGAATGCCTGCAGGGCCGTCAGGGCCCGGTGGTGGCATCCACCGACTACATGAAGCTGTTTGCCGACCAGGTACGCCAGTGGGTACCGCAAGATACCTACAAGGTGCTGGGTACTGACGGCTTTGGCCGCAGTGACACGCGCAAGAAGCTGCGTGACTTCTTCGAGGTTGACCGCTACTGGGTCACCCTGGCCGCCCTGGAGGGGCTGGTCAAGGAAGGCCAGCTGGATGTCCAGGTGCTGATTGATGCCATGGACAAGTTCGGCATTGATGCCAACAAACCCAACCCGCTGGACTGCTAAGAAGGAGTACGCAAATGACTACCGAATTGATTCGCGTCCCCGATATTGGTACCGGCGAAGGCGAGGTAATTGAAATTCTGGTCAACGTTGGCGATCAGATCGAAGCCGAACAGGGTCTGCTGACCCTGGAATCGGATAAAGCCAGCATGGAGATCCCCGCGCCCAAGGCGGGGATCATCAAGAGTCTCAAGATCAAGCTGGGCGACCGCCTGAAAGAAGGCGACGAACTGCTTGAGCTGGAAGTGGACAGCGCCGCTGTCGAACCGGAAGCAGTAGAAGAACCTGCCGCCGAGCCGGCAGCCGAAGCTCCTGCTGCAGAAGCACCGGCCCCGGCAGCCCCTGCCGAAGCCGCCACCACCACACGCATCAAGGATGTGGAAGTGCCCGACATCGGCTCGGCCGGCAAGGCACAGGTGATCGAGCTGCTGATCCAGCCCGGCGACAAGGTTGAGGAAGAGCAGTCGCTGCTCACCCTGGAGTCCGACAAGGCGAGCATGGAAATCCCGTCGCCGGTCAGCGGTACTGTGGTCGAGGTTCTGGCCAAGCTGAACAGCGACGTTACCGAAGGCGACCTCATTTGCCGCATCGAAGTGACAGAAACTGCGGTCCAGGCTCCGGCTCCTGCCGCGCCTGCAGCCCAGCCACAGGCAGCACCAGCTCCAGCGGCACAGCAGGAAATTGCTGGTGGTTCGGCGTCGGTGGCACCGGCCAGCAAGCCGGAAGTATGCGCGCCTGGCGACTCCGGTGCCTGCGTGCATGC
>CAZKTB010000195.1:0-3075 GCA_964555485.1 uncultured Thiopseudomonas sp.
ACTGTAACGAAGGCGATGTGCACATGGCACTGACGCTGGGCGAGATTTCGCCGGAGCATCCAACATTGGTACGGGTGCACAACATGGATCCGCTGCGTGACCTGTTCATGGTCAAGCGTCCCGGCCTGTGGAGCCTGCAGGCGGCCATGAAGGAAGTGGCCAAAGACGGTAGCGGTGTGGTGTTGCTGCTGGCCAATCAGATGACCGGCTCCAGTCTGCTTGAGCACCTGGATCGCCAGCTTGGCGAGAAGTCCAAGGGTAATGCCAATGCGGGCACTTACAGCACCGTGGGTGCGGGCTCGCAGATCCTGCGTGATCTGGGCGTGCGCCAGATGCGCCTGCTGAGCAAGCCGATGCGCTTTAACGCCATCTCCGGCTTTGACCTCGAGGTGGTAGAATACCTGCAACCACAGGATTGATTTTTTGGGCCCTTGTGTGCCTGTACTGTCGGGCCTCCTGTAACGCAAAGACGCCGCAAGTACGTCCATGTAGGCTCCCGGTCGCCATCCATGGCGACCAAGGCTTTGCTCCACTACGGCTATCCGCCTGCATAGTCCGTGCAGGTCGCCACACTGGTGGGGGAGGGAGGAGTGGCTGCAGGGTTGTGGAGTGGGTTTGTGCTGTTGTGTTGCTGATGGATCGTGGGAAGGGGTTGTTTTTGGTGTGGCTTGGGTTTGGTGGTGTTTGGCGGATAACCGTAGTTACGCAAAGACGCCACAAGTACGTCCATGTAGGCTCCCGGCCTACATCTGACCGCCATGGATGGCGGAAATGCAGTTTTTGCAGGAGCAAAAAACTGCCTTGTCGCCGAAGCTTTGCTCCACTACAGCTATCCGCCTGTGTAGTCCGTGCAGGTTGCCACACCTGTGTGGGAGAAGGGGGGCGGCAGGCTGGTGAGTTAGGTATGTACAACTATGTTACTGATGGATCGCTAAGGCGTTGTTTTGGTATGGCTAGTGAATTGGGGCTGTACAGTTATGTTGCTGGAAATCACAGAACCGTCATCCTGCGTGTAGCGAAGCGGAATCGCAGGATCCAGGTTTTAGGTGTGGTGGCTTAATCGGGGCACGGATCAACTGTAGGTCCGGATTTATCCGGACAAGCGTAGCCTGAAGAGACAGTAGATGGTTGTGTGCGAATAAATTCGCACCTACAGGCGAGTGCGCCCATCTGGTATTTCCTGCTATCTATCAGCAATGAGAGTGTTTGATCTTGGCACCACGCCTGCCGCCACTCTATCCCTCCCACCCATGGCGTATACGGACTGCACGATCTTTCAGGGCAGGCAGGCAGGTGGTGGTAAAGCTTGTGCCGCCAGGGATGGCGGCGCAGAGCCTACATGGATGTATTCACGGCGTCTTTACCATCACCTGCCTGCCTGCACCCCCACAAATCTTCCCCAACCCGCATAAAGCCACAAAAACAAAACCCCTTCATCAATATGAAACCCACTCATGATGAACGTTAAATCTTTGAGTTTGTTTCAATAACCGACCAGCCCGACAATGGCCACCTCAAATTCAAGGAGGTGCCCCATGGCATTAGCACACAACCTCGGCTTCCCGCGTATTGGCGGCGACCGTGAACTGAAGAAAGCCGTAGAAGCCTACTGGAAAGGCGATATCACCCAGGAACAACTGCAACAAACCGGACGCGAACTACGGGCCAAACACTGGCAGCTGCAAAAGGATGCTGGCATCGAACTGCTGCCGGTGGGTGACTTTGCCTGGTACGACCAGGTGCTGACCCACAGCCTGACTTTCGGTGCCATCCCCGAGCGATTCCTGAAAGAAGGTGAACAACCAACACTGGACACATTGTTCGCCATCGCCCGTGGCGTGGTTGGCAGCAGCTGCTGTGGTGGTGCTCATGCACAGGAAATGACCAAGTGGTTCGACACCAACTATCACTATCTGGTGCCAGAGCTGACCTCCGACCAGCAGTTCAGCCTGAGTTGGACCGAGCTGTTTGATGAAGTGGATGAAGCACTGGCGCTGGGCCACAAGGTCAAGCCCGTCATCATCGGCCCGCTGACCTGGTTGTGGCTGGCAAAAGAAAAAGAACAGGACTTCAATCGCCTTGATCTGCTGGAGCGTCTGCTGCCTGTGTATGGCCAGATTCTGCGCAAGTTGAACACCCAGGGTGTGGAGTGGGTGCAGATTGACGAGCCGATTTTGGGGCTGGATCTGCCACAGGAATGGAAGAATGCCTTCGAGCGTGCTTACCACCTGCTGCAGGCCGAACCAGGCAAGAAGCTGATTGCCACTTACTTCTCCGGTCTGGAAGACAACCTGGGACTGGCCGCCAACCTGCCGGTGGATGGCTTGCACATCGATCTGGTGCGTGCTCCCGAGCAGTACCCGACCATTCTCGACCGCCTGCCGGCCTACAAAGTGCTGTCACTGGGCGTGGTCAATGGTCGTAACGTCTGGCGTGCCGATCTGGAAAAAATTCTCGACACCCTGAATCACGCCCACGAGCGTTTGGGTGATCGCTTGTGGATCGCTCCTTCCTGCTCACTGCTGCACAGCCCGGTGGATCTGGCCCGCGAAGATCAGCTGGATGACGAGCTGAAAAGCTGGCTGGCGTTTGCCGTGCAGAAATGTGAAGAAGTTGCCATCCTCGCCGAGGCGATCAACAATCCCGAGAGTGCCAAGGTACAGGCGGCACTGGAACAAAGCCGCCAGGTGCAGGCCAGCCGTGCCGCGTCGCCACGCATTCACAAGCCGCAAGTACAGGAGCGTCTGACTGCTGTCAGCAGCAAGGACAGCCAGCGCAATTCGCCGTTTGCCGAGCGTATTCAGCTGCAGCGCGAACGCCTGAAACTGCCGCTGTTCCCGACCACCACTATTGGTTCCTTTCCGCAGACTGCCGAGATCCGCGCCGCCCGTCTGGGCCTGCGTCAGGGCAAGCTGAACGAAGCGCAGTACAGGGAAGCCATGCAGGAGCAAATCCGCCTTGCAGTTGAGGTACAGGAAGAGCTGGGTCTGGACGTGCTGGTGCACGGCGAGGCCGAGCGTAACGACATGGTCGAGTACTTTGCCGAGCAGCTGGACGGCTATCTGTTCACCCGCT
>CAZKTB010000196.1:0-3040 GCA_964555485.1 uncultured Thiopseudomonas sp.
ACATGCTCTATGGATATAAAGGGGTCAGGTTCCTTTATAGACCGTATGGAATATAAAGGCTCCTGTTATTGGCTTTATGCACTAAACCGTGATTTTTTGTTAAAGTTCGCCTTTTCTAAATGCTATTTATGGTGCGCTGAATGCTCGAGCTGTTGAGAATCCTGTCTGATGGGGAATTTCATTCCGGCGCGGAAATAGGCAGGACGCTGGGGTTGACGCGTGCAGCAGTATGGAAGCGAATGCAAAACCTGCAAGCCAGAACAGGCCATGGCGTAGAAAGCCTGCCTGGCAAGGGTTACAGGCTTGAGCGAGAAATTGACTTGCTGGATGCGAGCCGTCTGCAAGAGTTGGCTGGCAGCGAGTGCAACTTGCTGTTACTGGATTCAATTGACTCGACCAACGAGCATGCCAAGAGGCTGGTACGTGAAGGCAGCACCGTTCAGCTGGTCGTTGCCGAAGAGCAGACTAGCGGCAAGGGGCGGCGCGGCAGGGCCTGGCAAAGCCCTTATGGCAGCAACCTCTACCTGAGCCTGATCTGGCCTGTTACAGAGGGGATGAGGCAGCTTGAAGGCCTTAGCCTGGCTGTCGGGCTGGCTGTATTGCGAACAATCGAGGCTGCAGGTGTGGCTGACGCGGGCCTGAAGTGGCCAAATGATGTTCTGGTTGGCAAGCAGAAGATAGCAGGGATTTTGCTTGAGCTGATGGGGGACCTTACTGACAGAAGCTATGTTGTGATCGGGATAGGCATCAATGTAAATATGTACAAGCCGGTAGAGGTCATAGATCAACCCTGGACTTCGATCGGCCAGCAGGTGGGTGGTATTGCTTGCAGGCACGGACTATTTGAAAAACTCTATGCAAACCTCCAGGACGTGCTGGATGTCCAGCTAGGCAGCGGCTTTGGCTCACTCCGGAAAGAGTGGGAAGCAAGACACCTTTGGCAAAATAAAAAGGTATGCCTGTCATCTGCGGCTTCCTCTGTTTGTGGTGTGGTTGCTGGCATCAATGAACGCGGAGAGCTCGGTATTCAGTCAACAGAGGGTTTGCATTACTTTGCAGGTGGTGAATTGAGCTTGAGGCTTGCTGATGATTCTTGAGCTGGATATTGGCAATAGCAGGATCAAGTGGCGTGCGCTATCGGGGAAAGACCGGGTCGCTCCAGTGAACCATGCGGCAAATCTTGCGGAGCTGAAGTTGCAGCTCGAGAAACAAACAGGAAAATACAGAGCGTGCCGAATTTGCATGGTGCGCTCCGCACAAGCAGGTATCGAGCAAATAAAAGCACTGCTGATCGATCACGTTGATGGTGTCATCGCTTTTGCTGAAAGTACAACTGAACTTGCAGGAGTGGTAAATGCTTACCCGGAGCCGGCACAGCTGGGCGTTGATCGTTGGCTTGCCACGGTTGCTGCTTACAATATGGTGCAGGGACCATGTATCGTTATCGATGCTGGGACTGCGCTTACCGCAGACTTTGTCGCAAATGGCGGACGGCATCTGGGTGGGCAGATAGCGCCTGGGTTCAGGTTGCTTGAAGAGTTGCTCGTGCGCTCTACGGGTCTGAGGACAGACCAGGGCGAGATCAAGACCGGGCCGCAAAATAATACCGCTGACTGTCTTCTTGCAGGCATGTACTGCATGATGCACGGGTTTGTCAGGCAGGTCTGTGAAGAAGGATTGAGCATAATGGGTGATGAACCTGTGGTCGTTCTCAGTGGTGGTGATGCGCCACTCGTGCAGGATGCGCTAACTTTGCCTCACACAGTAGTAGATGATCTGGTTTTCAAGGGATTGGCTCTGGCCTGTCCGTTTTCATAGGTATTTGCTGTGCGCGTTCTCCTGATTTTGCTGATCATGGCCAATATTGGCTATTTCGCCTGGTACAACTACTTCAGGCCTGCTGCGCCAGTTTCGATAGTTCGCAGCAAGACGATAACTGCACAATTGCCAAGTCTGACATTGCTTGGTGAGCCCGGGGCGGAGCGGGCTGGCCGACAAGCGGCTAGTGTCAGCTTGCCTGATGCGGAGAATGGCCTGATGTTGCTGGGTGGTTTTTTTGACCAGGCGACCGCCAGCGCATTCGAGCACAGAATGCTGGAGCTTGGCATCGACGGCCAGCTGGTCAGGCAGGAGAGGCCGGCGGAACAGGAATATTGGGTTTACTTGCCGCCGCTGTCTTCCCGGGCGGCCACCCTCAGGCTGCTCAAGGAGTTGCAGGCCAGGAAGCTTGATGGCTTCCTGATTGCGCAGGGGGAGTTGGCCAATGGCATTTCGCTGGGTATTTTTCCGCATGAAAACTCCGCCGAAGCAATTCTCGAGCGCTTGCGCCAGGGCGGATATCAGGCGCAGATCAAGAAGATTTCTCGCAAGCAGGAAGTTTTCTGGTTCGAGGTATCAAGTGGCTCAGAGCGGCTCATTGATGAGGCAACCTTGCAGGTACTGCTGAAACACTTTCCAGGAATGCAGTATACACAGGGCATTATCCCTGCAGCCTGAGTGTCGGCGAGGCTGCTGATTGTAGCGCTTGCCCTGGTCCGGATAGTGAAGAAACAGGCGGAAATCTTCGACAAAACAGATAAAAGTGAATATTTTAGCAAATGTGCTTGACAGGTCGGTGTGATGCCTGCATAATGCCGCCTCAATTACGGAGGGGTTCCCGAGCGGTCAAAGGGATCAGACTGTAAATCTGACGCGAAAGCTTCGAAGGTTCAAATCCTTCCCCCTCCACCAGATTTAGAAGCGGGCATAGTTTAGTGGTAGAACCTCAGCCTTCCAAGCTGATGATGCGGGTTCGATTCCCGCTGCCCGCTCCAAGTAATCGAAAGGTTACGCTCATGTAGCTCAGCTGGTAGAGCACACCCTTGGTAAGGGTGAGGTCAGCGGTTCAATTCCGCTCATGAGCTCCAACAAGACAAAGGCAGATATTTCGATATCTGCCTTTGTTGTATCTGCAGTATGAAAATATCCACCGCGAGGTCCGTAGCATGGCTAAGGAAAAATTTGAACGCACAAAACCGCACCTGAACGTCGGCACCATCGG
>CAZKTB010000197.1:0-3037 GCA_964555485.1 uncultured Thiopseudomonas sp.
TCGAGCGTATCGGCCACCAGAAAGTCCTCGCTCTCCTGCGCCATCTGTTTCACCAGTCGGCGGTTGCCCAGCAGCGTTTCCAGCACAAAGCGTAGCAGCTGCCGGTCACGGATACGCGGATTATGTTCCGCACCGGAAATGGCAAATTCCCTGATCGCAATGCGCCAGTTCAACAGATGCCAGGTCCAGGGCTTTTCCTGCTCCGCCACCCGCTGGCACAGCCAGTGCGTATCGAAACCTGTCACCAGCGGTTCCGGACCGATGCGCCTGCCCTGATGATCCAGCCAGAGCGCGGACTTGCAGGGAATAATGGAAAGCCCATGGCCCTCGAAATGTGGATAGGGATGCGCAAAGCCGGCAGCGTAATTCCACATCTCGCCCGCATTGACGATCTGACCGCCCAGTGTATCGGCCACCTCCCTGTGCAGGTTGCCATCGGCATTGGGGTGGGCACCATTGAGCATACTCTCCGGCATCGGTCGGCCGGCCGGCCAGTTGGCGCGCACCTGCTTCAGATCGCCATTGATGCCGCCGGTGGCAACCACCACGCTGTCAGCAACAATGCGGACACTTTCACCACTGGTTTCATTGCGGGCGACTGCACCGCTGACCCGGTCGCCACTGTGCTCCAGCGCAACAATGCTGTGGCGATGCAGCAATGTCAGGCGATTGCCGGTATTGGCGGCATGCAGGGCGGCAATCAGCGTGCGGACCAGCTCGCGGGAGGTGCCATAGATCACGTGGTAACGCGGCACACT
Source organism: uncultured Thiopseudomonas sp. (assembly GCA_964555485.1). Lineage (GTDB taxonomy): Bacteria > Pseudomonadota > Gammaproteobacteria > Pseudomonadales > Pseudomonadaceae > Thiopseudomonas. The sequence continues at coordinate 759 of CAZKTB010000197.1, forward strand.
GTTGCCTTCGCCCAGACGGCCACGTTCGGCCCAGTTCACCGCCGGCAAAAAACACACGCCTTCGTTATGCAGCCAGTCGTAAACCTCTAAAGCCGAGTGTTCAACATAGTATTTGGCCCAAGCCAGTGAATGCTGGTCACTCACATCCAGCTCGCCAAAGCTGATCCAGTCCTGCAGGGCCCGTTCGGGATTGTCCGGAATGCCTTTTTTGCGCTGCAGGGCTGTACCCACCAGCGCCATGCCGCCAAAAGCCCAGAGCGCCAGTCCACCCAGCCGCTCGGCAGAATCACGATCCACCAGGACAACAGTCTTGCCGGCGCGCAAAAGCTCCAGGGCGGTGACAATGCCTGCCAGCCCTCCGCCCGCCACCAGTACATCTGCAGTCATGCAATTGCTGGTCATACCCTGTGCCTCACCCTGATTAATTCATTGTGCATGCCGCACTATATAGCGATACACTCGAAGCATTATTGACTTTGCAGGACAAGCAATTTGACTTTAAAGGCCACAGTTTCCATTGAGTGGGTGAAAATGGTGACCTCCACGGCAGAAGCCATGGGAGTACCGGTGGAACAGCTGCTGGATATGGCCGGCCTGCCAACCAAGGCACTGGACTGGCAGCGCTGGCCCATTGATTACATCACCAGGCTCTGGCGCACAGCGGAACACTGCACAGAAAACAGCAGCTTTGGCTTGCGGGTAGGAAGCTGTGTTACTCCGGCCGGCATCAGCGGTGTCGGCTTTACGCTGTTGTCGGCGGCAACACTGCGCGACGCCATGACGATGCTGCAGAAATACCAGCGCGTGATCTCGGATGGCGGGCGCTTTCAGATGCTGGCCGGCGAGGCAGCCACCTGGGTGGTCTATCACCCGCAACAAGGGCAGCTGGCATTCAGCCCGCATCAAATCGAAGCCGTGCTGGCCGCAGTGATGCGCCTGTCCAGCTGGGCCACAGGCTCTGTGCTGAGACCGGCCCGGGTGCAGTTCAGCCATCCTGCCCTCGGACCGCAGCAGGATTACCACACCGTGTTTGATTGCCCAGTCGCCTTTGAACAGGCGTTTAGCGGACTGCTGCTGGACAACAGCCTGCTTGACCAGCCATTGCCACAGGCAGACACACAGCTGGCCCAGATCCATGAGCAACACACCGCCGCCCGGCTGGCGACACTGGATATCCATGCCTTGTCCATTGCCGGCATACAGCAGTGGCTGACGGTCAATATGGGCCCACAGGTGCCACGACGAGTGGATCTTGCCAAAGCACTGGGCATGAGCGAGCGCACCCTGGCCAGACGCCTTGCGGATCAGGGCCAGACCTTTGCCAGCCTGCTCGATGACGTGCGGCAACAGATGGCGCTGCAAGCCGTTGCCGACAAAAACCGTGCCCTGCCCGAAATCGCCCTGTCATTGGGTTTTGCCGAGCTGAGCACATTCCACCGCGCCTTTCAGCGCTGGACCGGCCTGCCACCGGCCCGTTGGCGGCGTACAGCTGTTAATGGGGTGGTAGAACAATAGCGCAGCGTTCTCGGTACGCAGACTGCAGAAACAGGAAACCCGCCAATCGGCGGGTTTCACTTGTACAACTTTGTGGTCGCAGCAATCAAAGCACGATATTTTCCTGCGCACCCTGCTCCCACTGCCGGATATTGTTGAAGGTAATATCCGCCCTGCGCTCCAGCGCTTCGTCGGTGGCGTAGCCAACGTGCGGCACGATAATAGTATTGGGCGCATCCAGCATCGGGTAGTCGGCCGGAATGGGCGGCTCCATGTCAGTACGGTCCAGGCCAGCACCGGCAATGATGCCCTTGTGAAGCGCCTCGGCCAGGGCATTGTTGTCCACAACAGGGCCAACCGCAGTGTTGATCAGGATCGATGTGGGCTTCATCAGCTGCAAACGCTCTGCATTGATCAGATGCCTGGTTTCATCCGTGAGCGGCGTGTGAATGCTTACAATGTCGCTTTCCCGCAAAACGGACTCCAGAGACATGTAGGTAACGCCCTTCTGCACCAACTCCGGCTTCTCACTTCTGTTCCAGGCAATCACCTTACAGCCAAACGCCAGACCCAGCTCGGCCACTGCCGCACCAATCTCTCCGGTGCCCAGCACGCCGAGCGTCTTGCCGTACAAATCGGACTGGCGATAGCCGTCCTTGGTACCGCCCTGCCTGGCGATACCATCCAGCGGCACCACGCTGCGCAGCAGGCCGATCATCAGGCCAAAGGCTATTTCGGCGACCGAACGGGTACTGTAACCGGCAGCATTGGAAACCTTCACGCCC
>CAZKTB010000198.1:0-2961 GCA_964555485.1 uncultured Thiopseudomonas sp.
GCCTGTGCCGATGCCGGGGTGTTTCTGATCTCCCCCTTTGTCGGCCGCATCTACGACTGGTACAAGAAATCTACCGGACAGGAGTACAGCGGTCTGGAAGACCCGGGCGTGCAGTCGGTGTCGCGTATTTATCGCTATTACAAAACCAATGGTTTCGACACAGTGGTGATGGGTGCCAGCTTTCGCAATCTGGGCCAGATCGAAGCGCTGGCCGGCTGTGACCGTCTGACCATCAGCCCCGAGCTGATCAGTCAACTGGCTGCCGAAACTGGTCCGCTGCCGCGCCTGCTATCAGCGGAACAGGCTGGCGAAGACCGTATCGAGCTGAATGAGGCCGCCTTCCGCTGGGCGCACAACGAAGACGCCATGGCCACCGAGAAGCTGGCCGAAGGTATCCGTGCCTTTGCCGTGGACCAGCGCAAGCTGGAAGCCCTGTTTGCCTGAGTGTCTGAACGCTTTGGTGTGAAGGGGCTTGCCCCTGAGAGAAATTCAAGTACGATACTCGGGGGCAAGCCCCCTCGCACAATCTAATCTGCCACCCTGCGCGTAACCATGTGGATTCTGCGACTGCGCGCAGAATGACGGTGTGGAATGTTATAGCCGTCAGCAGGGGAACCAGGCAGAGCCAATAACAATACCCAGCAAAGCCCTTTGTGCGAATGAATTCGCACCTACAACCGTCATCACCGCACTTGATGCGGTGATCTCCCTACCTTGTGCACTATTTGACGGAGATTACCCGATCAAGTCGGGTAATGACGTGTAAGACGCAGAATATCGTATCAGCAGTTCTTTCCGCTGCCTTCCAGGATGCTGACCAGATCGCGGAATTCCTTGCGGTTGGAGTCGTTCAGCTCCATCAGGATGCGGTGCGCTTCCAGTACCCGCTCGCGAACCACATCCTCTGACTGGGGCTGCTCCGGCAGGTCGGTCAGGCACTCGGGACAGGGTGTCGGCGTATGCACTATGTTGAACACCCGCCCCATGCCCATCGCATCCAGCTGCTGGCTGATATCAGGATTGGTACTGGCCAGGGTCGGCAGCATGCCGAAGTTTTCCCGTGACAGAATCGACAGCTTGGCCAGCAAACCAAGCGTGGTGCTGTCGATACTGTCCACTTCGGTCAGGTCGATGATGACCGACTGAAAGCGTCCGCCGCCCAGCTTTTCCTCGATACAGTCATTGAGAACAGCGCAATAGGTCAGGCGCACATCACCAATGCACTTGAGAATAAAGCTGCCGTTCTGGACGGCATATCTGATCTTGCCGCTACTCATGTTGCTTCCTGCTGATGACAAATACCGAACGGTCGTCCGGATGACTGGCCGGCCCAAGCAGCTCGTAGCACAGGCTGCCAAAGTCGGCGCCCTGCTCCTGTATCAGTGCGGTCAGCGCCGCCTCACGGCTGGCCAGGTCGGTACCCGGCAGTGCATCCAGCACCCCGTCGCTAAACAGGCAAAGGGCAAAATCCTCGGTCAATTCCAGCTGCTGGTCGGCAAAGGTTGCGCCGGGAAACAACCCTACCGGCTGACCCTGACCGGACAGCAAATGTGCAGTCCGGCCATCCCAGAATATCGGCCTTGGCGTATGGCCGGCGTGGCTCCATTCAAGCAGGTTGTCTTTTGGTGAGAAGATCATGCAGATCATGGTGCCGTACTTGCGCATATCTGCATCCAGCAGTGCCTGGCTGACCGCTGCCAGTACCGAAGCCGGCGTTGCCGCCGGTTCCAGCGCAAGGCTGTAGCGGACGGTGCTCTTGATGAACATGCTGAGCAGCGCCGCTGCCGTACCGTGACCGGAAACGTCAAGAAAATAGGCCAGAATGCGCCCGTCGGGCAGGCTGAAGAAGTCCAGCGCATCACCGCTCAGGTGTAGCGCCGGAACAATGCAGTGATCAAAGCTGATGCCATGCAGCACCAAGCCGCTGCGTGGACGTATATGCTCTTGCAGCGAACGACCTGCCTGCTGGTCTTGCAACAGGACATCCAGTGTCAGGTCTGTCGGAGTTTGTGCTTCTGTCGTGCAAGCCGGGGGGCTGTTCTTTGTCATGAACCGCTCATTGTTTGAAGTTGTCGCAAAGGTACTCCTATCAACAGCTGGATTCAACCGGAGAACCTGCCAGCTTTTGTCCTGTTGCCGGGCTGCTCAATCAACCATGGATCAAGCAGCGGTCGAACCTGTGCCGGACACGACTAGAAGTCATCCACCACATTGCCGTCATGGACCCGGTATTCGCGGTTGTGCAACCAGGCGTTACGTACAAAGGTGTACTTGTCGCCCGATACCAGCTCATCCGCACTAAGCAGGCTTTCACGCTTGCTGACAATCTCGGCAGCAGCCAGGCCATAGCGCGGACGATCCTTCTTGATGTAGGGATAGACAGTGGTATAGACATCAGGTATCAGCGCAGGGGCATCACGTACAGTGCTTGGGCCAAACAGCGGCAGCACTACGTAAGGGCCACTATCGACGCCCCACTTGCCCAAAGTCTGACCGAAGTCTTCGTCATTGCGCTGCAGTCCCATTTTGGTGGCCACATCGAAGAAGCCGAACACGCCAAAAGTGGTGTTGAACAGAAAACGCGCGGTATCCACGCCAGCATCATGGAGCTTGGCCTGCAACAGGTTGTTGACCAGGTTCTTGCCTTCGCCCAGGTTGCCAAAGAAGTTGCGCACACTGCGACGTACAGGGGACGGCGTGATTTTCTGGTAACCCCTGGCAACCGGCCTCAGTGCATAGGTATCCAGGGTATCGTTGAATTTGAATACCTTGCGGTTCCAGTTTTCCCATGGATCTTCCGCAGCGGTGTAGTTCCAATCGTCGTCCTGCCAGTCTTCTTCGGCAAGCAGCGCCGGACTCCAGGCCAGGCAGGCTGCCAGCGAGAAGCCGGCAATGCCTGTAGTAATAAATGAACGCATGGTTATTCCTTCATGTTTTCTTGTCGTTCAACCGTAGCAAATG
>CAZKTB010000199.1:0-2957 GCA_964555485.1 uncultured Thiopseudomonas sp.
CAACCGTCTCTTGCAGCAAGTGGCCGAAATAGCGCAGGGATTCGTAGAACTCTTCCTTGCCCGGAATCAACTTGGCCACATTGAACTGGCCACCGATCTCGCTGCCGGCATCAAAAAGTGTCACTTGGTGGCCACGTTTGGCGGCCACGGTGGCTGCCGACAGGCCGGCCGGGCCGGCGCCGATCACGGCAATCTTCTTCGGCTGTTCCAGCGGCAGGTAAACCAGCTCGGTTTCATGACAAGCACGCGGATTGACCAGACAGGAGGACAGCTTGCCGCTGAAGGTGTGGTCCAGACAGGCCTGGTTACAGGCGATACAGGTGTTGATGCGCTCGGGCTGACCAGCGGCGGCCTTGTTGACGAACTCCGGGTCAGCCAGGAACGGACGCGCCATGGATACCATGTCGGCAGCACCGCTGGCGATGGCCTGCTCGGCCACCTCTGGCGTGTTGATGCGGTTGGTAGCCACCAGCGGGATGCCGACCTCGCCACGCAGCTTGGCGGTGACGCTGACAAAGGCACCACGCGGCACCTTGGTGGCAATGGTCGGGATGCGCGCCTCATGCCAGCCGATGCCGGTGTTGATGATGGTGGCACCGGCCGCTTCGATGGCCTTGGCCAGCTGGATGATCTCGTCCCAGTCGCTGCCACTATCGAGCAGGTCGAGCATCGACAGGCGATAGATGATGATGAAATTATCGCCCACGGCTTCGCGGATGCGACGCACGATCTCTACCGGCAGGCGCATACGGTTGGCAAACTCGCCGCCCCACTCGTCAGTGCGCTGGTTGGTATGACTGACCAGGAACTGGTTGATGAAGTAGCCTTCCGAGCCCATCACTTCGACACCGTCATAACCGGCCAGACGCGCCATTTGTGCACAGTTGACGAAGTCGTCGACCTGCTGCCAAATCTCGTCACTGGTCAGCTCGCGCGGTTTGAACGGGTTGATCGGTGCCTGGATGGCGCTGGGTGCCACCAGATCGGGACTGTAGGCATAGCGGCCGGCATGCAGTATCTGCAGGCAGATCTTGCCGCCTGCCTCATGCACCGCCTCGGTGACAATGCGGTGCTGCTCGGCTTCCTCCGGCGTGCTCAGCTTGGCAGCGCCCTTGTATACACCGCCCTCGGCGTTCGGACCGATACCGCCGGTAACCATCAGGCCGACACCGCCACGGGCACGCTCGGCAAAATAGGCCGCCATGCGCTCAAAACCGCCGGGACGCTCTTCCAGGCCGGTGTGCATGGAGCCCATCAGCACGCGATTCTTCAGCGTGGTAAAGCCCAGGTCAAGGGGTTGCAGCAGGTTCGGATAATGGGGATTGGTCATCGCAGCTCTCCACGGGTTGGTGCCTGTGTATTGGAATTTGTTGTTTGACACAGGTTATCCAGCCTGCCGGAGCAACTCAATGATCAAAAAGAACAGATTATTGACCATTAACAACACAAAACATCAGTGCCTGAACACTATCAGCCTGCGCACCACACTCATGCAGGATGCCCCACGTGCCTGCCTGACTTGTCCAGACCTTCGTCAACACCTGTCGCATGTTTTACAGGCACAAAAAAACCGGTCGCGAGGACCGGTTTTTTGCAATGCTCAGGGCTTATGCAGAAGCCAGCTCTTTGATGTGCTGGTTCAGACGGCTCTTGTGACGAGCGGCCTTGTTCTTGTGCAGAATGCCTTTGTCAGCCATGCGGTCAATTACTGGAACAGCCTTGGCGTAGGCTTCCTGAGCCTTGGCCAGGTCTTTGGCATCCAGGGCCTTGACTACATTCTTGATGTGGGTGCGAACCATGGAACGCAGGCTGGCATTGTGGCTGTTGCGCTTCTCAGCCTGTTTGGCGCGTTTTTTGGCAGAAGGGCTGTTGGCCACAGTCGAACTCCTCGAAAACTTCTACATGAAAGGGAAAAAATGATTTGCGAATCATGCCGATTAAACCGGCCTGTGTCAAGCGGCTAGTCTAGCAGACTTTGCATCCGTCTTGCCACTGACAACCACATTCATTCCCCGGCAGCCGGAGCTGCTGCTCCGGCACGGGTTGAATGATTACAGCGGCTTGCCGCGATTGCCGTGCTGACTGACAAATTCCTGCACGGTTTTCAGGTCGTTGGCCAGTACGGTACAGCGCTCTTCACGCTCGAACAGGTCGGCCATGTGTGGCGGCAGCTGCGGGTTGACACCGGAGACGGCCTTCTCGACCGCTTCCGGGAACTTGACCGGGTGTGCAGTGGCCAGGGTCACCATGGGCACGCTCAGGCTGCGACGACATTCACGGGCAGCATGCACACCAATGGCGGTATGCGGGTCCAGCAGCTCGCCACACTGGGCATAGACTTCGGCGATGGTACGACAGGTCTGTTCATCGTCCACGGCAAGGGAGTCAAACAGCTTGCGCACCTCGCTCCAGCGATCCTCTTCCACCGACAGCTGACCGGTGGCCCGGAAGTCGTCCATCAGTTGTGCCACCTGTGCACCATTGCGGCCGTGCATGTCGAACAGCAGGCGCTCGAAGTTGGACGACACCATGATGTCCATGGACGGTGACAGGGTCGGATGCAGTTCGTCCTTGTGATAGCGATTGCCGCTCATGAAGCGGTGCAGGATGTCGTTGCGGTTGGTGGCGACGATCAGCTGACTGATCGGCAAACCCATGTTGCGCGCCAGGTAGCCGGCGAAGATGTCGCCGAAGTTGCCGGTCGGTACCGAAAAGGCCACCGAACGGTGCGGCGCGCCCAGCTGCAGTGCGGCATGGAAGTAGTAGACGATCTGCGCCATGATGCGCGCCCAGTTGATCGAGTTGACCGCGACCAGGCGGGTACCCTTGAGGAAACCCTGATCGGCGAAGCTGGCCTTGACCATCTCCTGGCAGTCATCGAAGTTGCCCTCGATGGCGATATTGTGGATGTTGTCGCTGATGGCGGTGGTCATCTGCTTGCGCTGCACCTCGGACAC
>CAZKTB010000200.1:0-2945 GCA_964555485.1 uncultured Thiopseudomonas sp.
TTTTCTGACCTGTTCAGCTCCGGCCAGCGGGCCTGGGCCTTTGCACCGCAAATAACCATCCCGATTTTCAATGCCGGGCGCAACAAGGCCAACCTTGATCTGGCCAGGCTGCGCAAGGACATGGCCGTAGCCGCCTATGAGCAAAGCATCCAGAACGCCTTTCGTGAAGTATCGGATGCACTGGTCAGCATGGATACCCTGAAGCGGGAAGAGGCTGCACAGCAGGTTCTGGTGAACTCGACGGCAACCTCCTTGCGCTTGTCAGAGGCCCGCTACCAAAGCGGAGCGGATGATCACCTGCGCTTGCTGGATGCACAGCGCACAGACTTTGCCAGCCAGATGGCGCTGGTTGAAATCCAGACGCAGCGACAAATCTCGCAAACAGCATTGTTCCGTGCACTGGGAGGTGTCTGGCACGGCGAAAAAACCACGCCTTGAGTGCTGTGCTGGCGGGCGGCATGTGGAAATATCGTCAACATGCGATAATCACGGGGTCATTTGTTACAGGCAGGGCAATTCCTGCCGCCATTTTGAGGAAATACCTTGAAAGCACCAAGGACCCCGGACGCCGGCAAAACCTGTTCCCCGCCTTCACAGGCGCGGGGGATCAGGCGGGCGCGTGAGCTGCAGGATGTTGCCACCGAGTTGTTCATCGAAAAGGGTATTGAAGAGACCACCATCGATGAAATCGTTGAGCGGGCCGGCGTCGGCAAGGGAACCTTCTATCACTACTACCCTTCAAAAGCGGCCCTGGTCAATGCGATCGGACGCTCGGTGACCGAAGACTTTGACAGCTACATCGAAGCGGCAATGCGCGAGCAAACCTCGGCCAGCCCGGCTCAACGGCTGGACACCTGGATACAGGCCGTATGTGAAGCCTATGCCATGATCATCCAGCGACAGGATATCGGCTTTTCCAGTGCCGGCTTTCGCTGGACGCCGCGCGGACAAACCCATCTGGAGTTGCTGGTAGCGCTGCTTGAGGAAGGGAATCGTCAGGCGGCCTGGTCGCTTGCAAGCCTGTATGAAACCGCCATTTTCATCGAAAAGGGCGTGCTCGGCGTGATGGATGACCTGGTGCTGGCCGGCCAGAGCCTGGACGGAGTGCACAAAAACATCAGGGAGCTGGTGCACAGGGCTGTTGGTATTTAGCACCATCTTGATGCATAGCTGCCGTTCCGGGCCAACAACGAAACCACAGACAAAAACCTGTTTAATTCATGGCCAGTGTGCACCATTGGCCACACATAGATTATTTATGCTTGAAAATATCAAAAACCAATGGTTCTTCAATGTACGCGGCGACTTGCTATCCGGTCTGGTGGTGGCACTGGCCTTGATACCCGAAGCCATTGCCTTTTCCATTATTGCCGGCGTTGACCCCAAGGTCGGCCTGTACGCCTCGTTTTGCATTGCCATCATCATTGCCTTTGTCGGCGGACGGCCCGGCATGATTTCTGCCGCCACCGGTGCCATGGCCTTGCTGATGGTAACGCTGGTCAAACAGCATGGTCTGCAATACCTGCTGGCTGCCACCCTGCTTACAGGGGTGTTGCAGATTGCCGCCGGCTATTTGCAGCTGGGCGGCTTGATGCGTTTTGTCTCCAAGTCGGTGGTTACCGGCTTTGTCAACGCCCTGGCCATCCTGATTTTCATGGCACAGTTGCCCGAGCTGACCAATGTGACCTGGCATGTCTACGCCATGACCGCAGCGGGTTTGGGCATTGTTTACCTGTTTCCCTATGTGCCGAAAATAGGCCGTAGCGTACCCTCGACGCTGGTGTGCATTGTGCTGCTCAGTATTGTATCGGTTGCCTTGGGGCTGGATATTCGCACCGTGGGCGACATGGGAGAACTGCCGGATACGCTACCGGTATTTTTGTGGCCTGAAGTGCCGCTGAATCTGGAAACTCTGCAAATCATCCTGCCGTATTCGGCTGCGCTGGCCGTGGTGGGTTTGCTGGAATCACTGATGACGGCCAACATTCTGGATGAGCTCACAGATACGCCAAGCGACCGCAACCGCGAGTGCAAAGGCCAGGGCATCGCCAATGTGGGTGCAGGCTTGCTGGGCGGCATGGCGGGTTGCGCCATGATCGGGCAGTCGGTCATCAACATCAAGTCGGGCGGGCGCGGGCGGCTCTCCACTTTTTGTGCCGGTTTCTTCCTGCTGGTGATGGTGGTATTCCTCAACGACTGGATTCGGCAAATTCCCATGGCCGCGCTGGTTGCAGTGATGATCATGGTGTCGCTGGGCACCTTCTCCTGGTCCTCGGTCAAGGACCTGAAAAGCAATCCGCTGTCTACCAATGTGGTCATGCTGTCTACAGTGGCGGTGGTGCTGGTTACCCATAACCTGGCGCTGGGGGTACTGATCGGTGTGCTGCTGTCAGCCTTGTTCTTTGTCAGCAAGATTTCCCGTTTGATGCGTATCGAGCAGACGCTGAACGCGGACGGCGAGCTGGGCTATCAGGTGGTTGGGCAGGTGTTTTTTGCCTCGGCAGAAAGCTTTGCCGAGGCTTTTGAGTATTCGGCTGTGGTCGAGACGGTGGTGATCGACGTCAGCCGTGCACACTTCTGGGATCTCACTGCGGTGGCGGCACTTGATGGCGTGGTGCTCAAGTATCAGCGCCAGGGTGCGACAGTCAACGTGGTCGGCATGAATGAGGCCAGCCGGACTGTGGTGGACAAGTTTGCCGTGCACAGTGATTCGGACGTACTGGAAAACATGATCAAATGACTACAGAAGGTACAACTATGCAACAGGTAATCGCCTGCCTGGATGAGTCCACCTGGTCCACCAGTGTACAGGATGCAGCATTTTGGGCAGCTGACAGGCTGCAGGGGCAACTGGTGCTGTTTCACAGCATTGCCAGGGAACCCTTGCCGGTCAGTTCTGACCTGTCGGGCGCGATAGGGCTTGGTGCACGCTCGAAACTCATGGC
>CAZKTB010000201.1:0-2939 GCA_964555485.1 uncultured Thiopseudomonas sp.
ATCTGCTGGGCAATAGTGCGCCCCAGAAGGGCTGGACACTGTACCAGTCATTTTTGCGGGTAATTGACTACATAGGCGGCATGACCGACAACTATGCAACAGAGATGGCCAGGGAAATGACCGGTCGCTCCAGCCCTACCTGACGTAAAAGATCACCGGCACGGACGGCCGGTGTTGGCTTGCTGACCGGAACCCGGTTACCCGGGCTCCGGCTAAAACTGACTCGGACTCAGGCTGCGCTGTCGGCAACCACCACTTCTGTGGTCGTTTCCTTCTCAGTTTGCTGCGCCTTGTCCAGCTGCTCCTGCAACTGCAGCAGCTTCTTTTCCTGCTTGGCAGTTTTGCGCTTGTAGTGGCCCAACGGCAGCCAGAAAGTCAGACCGGCAAAGAAGGCGCCAGCCACAAAACCGGCCAGAATGGCCACCGCCAGCGGCATCGCCGGACTGGTATAGCCCAGGAAACCCAGCTCGACCTGCTGCTTGTTTTCCAGGGTGAAAAACAGCACTGCTATTGCCAGCAGCAGGCAGACCAGGGCAATAAAAGCACGCCTGATTTTTCGCATTCGATATCCCCTTGTGCCCTGTCTGGCCAGAGCTGTTTGGTTCGTAGGTTAAGCCTCGCCATTGACCCTGTCACGCAGCTCCTTGCCGGGCTTGAAGTGCGGAACATACTTGGCATCCAGCTGGACCGGCTCGCCGGTTTTCGGGTTGCGGCCCACACGTGGAGCCCTGTAGTTCAGGGTAAAGCTGCCAAACCCTCTGACCTCGATACGACCGCCCTCGGCCAGAGTCTCGGTCATCTGTTCGAGCAGGGTTTTTACCGCCAGTTCAATATCACGTACCGGCAACTGATCATAGCGGCTGGCCATGCGCTCGACGAGTTCTGATTTTGTCATTAAATGCCCCTTGTATCCGGGTGATTGCACATCGACCCGCAAATCCTTGCACAGTTTGCGCTCAAGGTAAACACTTATTTATTAAAGGAAAAGTTCCTTTAGCGGTAGTAGGCGTTCTCACGGTAACTGTGGTCGGTGACATCCCGTACCCCGGTAATTTCCGGAACCCGCTCACACAGGGTGCGCTCAATGCCCTCCTTCAACGTCAGGTCGGCCTGACCGCAACCCTGGCAGCCGCCACCAAAACGCAGGATGGCAATGCCATTGTCGATATCAACCAGGCTGACATGCCCGCCGTGGCTGGCCAGGCCCGGGTTGATCTCGGTAATGATGTAGTAGTTGACCTTGTCTTCCAGCGGGCTGTTTTCATCAACCATGGGCAACTTGGCATTGGGCGCCTTGATGGTCAGTTGGCCACCCAGACGGTCAGTTGAGAAATCCACTACGGCATCTTCCAGAAACGGAATGCTCGGACGATCGATCCAGGCAGTGAACTCGGCATAGCCGATCACTTCATCTTCAGGATTCTGGTCGTCAGGCTTGCAATAGGCTAGGCAGGTTTCCGCATTGGGAGTGCCGGGCTGGGTGATGAAAATACGCACACCAATGCCAGGAGTATTCTGCTTGCTCAGCAGGTCGGCCAGGTATTTTTGTGCTTCTTCGGTAATGGTAATAGCGCTCATGATTGCTCCTCGAAAGAATGCTGGCAGTGTACGCAATTTGCTGAAAAAAATAAAGACCCAGCGCGCAACTCAGGTATTAAAAACAAAGAGGGTCAAGTACATTTAATCCGACTGAATGCGCCCGCCCCCTTTAGCTCAGAGCCGTCACCCTGCGCGAAGTCGCAGGGTCCATTACATCCGGAGACCATGGATTCTGCGACTGCGCTTCGCTCCGCGCAGAATGACAGACCAGTGGCCAGCTTTGGGACTGAATGCACCAGCTCCTTTGTTAACCGAGGCAAACTACTGTGGGAGCGGGCTTGCCCGCGACAGGGACCGCCCGGCTTCTCAGGGGCAAGCCCCTTCGCATAATTGCTTGCTCCTGCGTGTTGTTACTACAGTAATTAACTGACGACACGCTTCAATAGTCATCAAATTCCGGATACTGGCTTGCCGGATCTTCCCCCGTCTTTTTGCCGGCACTGCCACTTTCAGCCGTCAGTAGACGAATGGCGGTCATGCGCGGATGCTCGCCGGCATCAAACCAGTAACGGATGCCTTCAGGCAACACCAGCAGGTCGCCCTTTTCACACATCAGCGCAAATACCTGCTCGCCCACCCGCAGCTGGAACAGGCAACGCCCGGCCACCAGCAGCCAGGCCCAGGTTCCGGCAACACGTTCGGCAAGCATTTCGGCCCGCTGGGCGACGCGTTCCTTTTCCCGCTGGCTTTCGTCCAGCTGCAGCACATCGAGCAGCACGTAGCCATGCAGTTCACGCAAGCGATCGGCTTCTTGCTGATAGGCGACCAGCGCCTCGTCAACAGTGGTATCTGCCGTAACCGCTGCGGCCAGCTTCCGCTGCTCAAAAAGCACACCAATGGACGCCAGCTCACGCACAATGTCTTCATGGTGGTTCAACAGCTTTACCGGCTGCCTGGTGTTGCTGCTATGAAATACGCACAGATGGCTCATGCCGTTCCCCTTTCAAACCAAAAAACAAGGCAATTCCTGCCAGGGCTGCTGCCGCACTGGCCACCGCAAAGGTGATTGCCGGCCCAGCCGGCTGCCACAGATAACCGGCATAGAGTGCGCCAATCGCCGCACCAACACCAGACAGGGATACATAAAGCGCCTGGCCCATGCCCTGGCGACCGACAGGAAATTGCTGCTGCACAAACTGCATGGCACCGGTATGGAAGCTGCCAAAGGTAGCCGCATGCAGCAGCTGGATCAAGAGCAGCCAGACAATCTGGTCAGCCAGATGCCCCAGCATCAGCCAGCGGATCGCCGCCAGCAAAAAGCTGGCCAGCAGCACCTGACGCACGCTGAAACGCAGCAGAATACGCGGCATCAGCATGAACAGCACAATTTCGGCCAGCAC
>CAZKTB010000202.1:0-2919 GCA_964555485.1 uncultured Thiopseudomonas sp.
GTTGGCCAGGTCGCCGTCGAGCTGCTCCACCTCACCACCGGTCAACAGCTCGGCACCTTCCTCTTCGGCAATCTTCATATAGGACATGATCTTGTCGAACTGCGCCTGTGAAGCCTGGGCGCCGACCATGGTTGCGGTATCCAGCGGGTTGCCGCGCCTGATCTGCTTGATCTTCTTCATCACCTCGGCCATGAACGGCTCGTAGATGGACTCCTGTACCAGCGCACGGGACGGACAGGTACAAACCTCGCCCTGGTTGAAGAACGCCAGCACCAGGCCTTCGGCGGCCTTCTCGATGAACTCCGGTTCGGCATCCATGATGTCTTCGAAGTAGATGTTCGGTGATTTGCCGCCCAGCTCCACGGTGCTCGGGATGATGTTGTCGGCGGCCAGCTTCATGATGTGACGACCAACCGGGGTGGAACCGGTAAAGGCCACTTTGGCGATACGGGTGCTGCTGGCCAGTGCTTCACCGGCTTCTTTACCAAAGCCGTGTACGATGTTGAGCACGCCCGGTGGCAGCAAGTCGCCGATCACTTCCATGAATACGGTAATGGAGAACGGGGTCTGCTCGGCTGGCTTGAGCACGATGCAGTTACCGGCAGCCAGAGCTGGTGCCAGCTTCCAGGCGGCCATCAGGATCGGGAAATTCCACGGGATGATCTGGCCAACCACACCCAGCGGCTCGCGGAAATGATAAGCGGCAGTGGTTTCGTCGATTTCGGCGGCAGTGCCTTCCTGGGCGCGGATACAGCCGGCAAAGTAGCGGAAGTGGTCGGCTGCCAATGGAATGTCGGCATTCAGAGTTTCACGTACTGCTTTACCGTTGTCCCAGGTTTCGGCCACGGCCAGAAGCTCAAGGTTCTCTTCGATACGGTCGGCAATACGCAGCAGGATGCGGGCACGTTCCTGTACGGAGGTCTTGCCCCAGGCCGGTGCGGCGGCGTGGGCAGCGTCCAGTGCCAGGTTGATGTCATCGGCATCGGAGCGGGGGAACTCACCGCAGTCGGCACCAGTTACCGGAGTGGTATTGGTGAAGTGATTGCCGTTGACGGGTGGTACGAACTGGCCACCGATGTAGTTGCCGTAACGTGGCTTGACAGTGAACAGTGCGCCTGGAGTACCTGGTTGTGCGTAAATCATGATGCATACCTTTTGTTGTTGTGGATACAGAGGTTATTCTGCAAAGCCTGTACCAAGTGCCAACATGAGACTTGCTACCAAAGTATTGGCTGGCTACAGGCCGCGCCAATACTGGCTGGTACCGAAACTGACCGGCGGTCCGAGAAACTGTTTTTGATCTGAGTGTTCATTAATACTGGATTAACTGTACAGAAAGCGGCTAGCCTGAACTGTACAGGTGTTCAAATTCTTGACAGAGGGATACGGATGAACAGTTTCCTGCTGGATGATCATGGCGAGTCGGTTATCGACAGTTCCTGGGCGCGCAGTCGCAAACACGGTTTGCGCAGCAATGACCAGATCGAACTGCGTAACCTGAGTCGTGGCGATCTCAGTAGCCGCAAACAGCAGTATCAGCGGGTACTGGAACATCTTGAAAGCTACTTTGGCCTGTTTGAGCGCCTGCAGGGTGGACGCAAAAGCCGGCTGCTGTTTGCCGACAGTGACGGCACAATACTGCACAGCAGCGGCAGCAAGTGTTTCGGCAGCAAGGCCAGTCATCTGATGCTCGAGCCCGGTGTCGGCTGGGAAGAAGCCGTCATGGGCACCAATGCCATAGGCACGGCGCTGTTTCAGCAGGCCGATGTGCAGGTGCTGGGTTCGCAGCACTATATGAAAGCCAACCGCAGCATCAGCTGCAGTGCCAGTCCGGTATTCGATCCGCAGGGTCAGCTGCTGGGCGTGCTGGACATTACCAGTGATGAATACGAGCACAGTCACGACATGATGTTCAGTGCCAGGCTGCTGGCGCTTTGTGTGGAGAACGCACTGATTGCCGACCAGAGCGATACACACTGGCTGCTTAACCTGTCTGCCGACGGCATCCATATGCAGCAGCCCTGGTCGGGACTGGTGGCCCTCAACGAAGCTGGCGAGGTAACCGGAGCCAACCGCATTGCACGGATCCTGATGCCGGATCTGGGTACCGAACAGCTGATGCACGAGCTGGTGCCGGGACAGATCACCAGCTGGGGCTGCGGCAGTGCCCTGTTGACCCGCAAGATAACAGCCAGCTCACAGCATCAGGTCAGCCTGCCGCAACAGGCGCCCGAACCCGAGGTGGATGCCCGTGCACTAGCGCTGCTGAATGCCGGCATCAGCCTGCTGATTCTCGGCGAAACCGGCGTTGGCAAAGACCATCTGGTGCGACAGCTGCATGCAAACAGCAGCCGCAGCAAGGGGCCGCTAGTGGCGGTCAACTGCGGTGCGTTGCCGGCGGAGCTGATCGAGGCCGAACTCTTCGGCTATCAGGCTGGTGCCTTTACCGGCAGTGATCGCAATGGCCGGCTTGGCTATATAAGGGCAGCTGATCGTGGCATTCTGTTTCTGGACGAAATCGGTGAATTGCCACTGACCGCACAAACCCGCCTGTTGCGGGTGCTGCAGGACAAGAGCGTGACGCCGGTGGGCAGCCATGTGCCGGAAGCGGTCGATTTTCACGTGCTGGCGGCCACCAACCAGAACCTTGAGCAGCTGGTGGCGGAAGGACGTTTTCGCGAGGACCTGTTCTATCGCCTGAACGGCTATCAGGTACGGTTGCCGCCGTTGCGCAGTTACAGCTATGAGGAATTTGCCGTGCTGGTGCGCCAGCTGCTGGGCAGGACTTCCTCAGTCCAGGTCCACTTGCCTGCAGAAGAGCTGCTGCGACAACTGTTTGCCTGTGCCTGGCCCGGCAACATTCGTCAGCTGAAACAGGTGCTGGAGGTGGCGGTGGTACTGGCCGATGGAGCACCGCTG
>CAZKTB010000203.1:0-1681 GCA_964555485.1 uncultured Thiopseudomonas sp.
CGCTTTCCAGCCATTCCCAGTTGACGAACTTGTCAGCCAGTACACCGTCCAGACGGCCGGAAGCCAGGTCCAGGTAGGCGTTTTCGTTGGTGTCGTACAGCTTGATGGATACGTTGCGGCCGTGGTTGTCTTCCAGCCAGTTGCCGGCGATGGTGGCACGCTGTGCACCGATCACCTTGCCTTTCAGGCTGGCGGCATCAACCTTGAAGTCGACGTTTTTCGGTGCAATGAACTGCAGGCCGTTGCTGTAATAGCGGTCGGTGAAGTCGACAGCCATCTTGCGCTCTTCGGTGATGGACATGGAGGCCACGATGAAATCGAACTTCCTGGCGTTCAGCGCAGGAATGATGCCGTCCCAGTCGGACAGGACCACGGAACATTCAGCACCCATCTTGTCACACAGGGCGTGGGCGATATCCAGGTCAAAGCCGGTGGCCTGGCCGTTGGAGTCCAGCAGGTTAAACGGAGGGTAAGCGCCCTCGGTACCGATGCGCAGCTTGTCGGCGGCCATGGCGCCAGTGCTCAGGGCCAGGCTGGTAGCTGCTGCGAGAAGGATTTTCTTGTAATTTTTCATGGGTCAGACCTCACAGATAGTGACTGGACATAAATTGACGGCAACGCTCGGATTGCGGCCGTTCGAACACCTCTTCGGGTGTGCCTTGCTCTTCAATCCGTCCCTGATGAAAGAACATGATTTGGCTGGATACCTGGCGGGCAAAGCTCAGCTCGTGGGTAACCAGCAGCATGGTGCGGCCTTCGTCGGCCAGACCACGAATGACGCCCAGCACTTCCTGGACCATTTCCGGGTCGAGTGCCGAGGTGGGTTCATCAAACAGAATGACCTTGGGCTGCATGGCCAGCGTACGGGCAATGGCCGCGCGCTGTTGCTGGCCACCGGACAACTGGTTCGGGTAGTTGTGGCGCTTGTCGGCAATACCAACCTTGGCCAGCAGGGCCTCGGCTGTTGCGATGGCTTCGTCCTTGCTCTGACCAAGCACGCGACGTGGCGCTTCGATGATGTTGTCGAGCACTGTCATGTGCGGCCACAGGTTGAAGTTCTGGAACACGAAGCCGACCTGGGTGCGCAGACGGTTGATCTGTTCGTTGCGCACGGCTTGCAGCGCGCCGGTCTTGTCGGCTTTCAGCTGCAACTCCTCACCAGAGAAAAAAATCTGCCCCTGATGCGGATTTTCCAGCAGGTTAAGGCAGCGCAGAAAGGTGGACTTGCCCGAACCGGACGAGCCAAGGATGGAAATGACATCGCCGTCGTGGGCAGCCAGCGATATACCCTTGATGACCTCAAGATCGCCATAGCTTTTGTGCAGATCGCGCACTTCCAGGGCCGGTGTCGCCGCGGCCGGAGTGGATTGCGTCATAAATGACCTCGTTAAAACGGCCCGGTAAGCGTATGGCGTACCAGGTCCGGGCCAGTTTGCGCTGATCTGGGCAACTGGCCGTTATGCATGCATGAAATAAAGGAGCGATAGTGCCACTTTTGGCCGTTTTTTGGAAGCTATGGCGGAGAAATAAAGCCGACAAGAGGGTTAGCTGGCTTATGGCTGGCGGGTGACTATAGAGTCTGCAACTGCGCCCAGCTCTCTGCCGGATGACTATTTGACGTATCAATTAAAGGGGTCAGGTACATATTTCCTTTGGAAAATGTACCTGACCCCTTTAATTG
>CAZKTB010000203.1:1781-2911 GCA_964555485.1 uncultured Thiopseudomonas sp.
CTTGCGCCGGCAACCAGGCTTTGCGCCAGCTTGAGTTTCAGATCCTGAAAACCCTGGCAGCCGATAGCGCGGCAAAAGCGCACAATGGTCGGCTCGCTGACGCCCACCACCTGGGCGACATCTGCCATGGAGCTGTGCATGACCAACGCCGGCTCGCTGAGCACGTACTCGGCGACTTTCAGCTCGGACTTGCGCAGTTCCGGACGAGTTTCCTTGATGTGGTTTAACAGGTTCACGCGACTCCCTCAATCTATGATGCCTTGCTGTAGTGGCATGGATTTTACACTACATGGCCGCGTCCCGCTTGAGAAAAGGGAATAGCGTTTTCAATAAAGCAATAAAGGGGTCAGGTACATTTACCGCTCACGGTAAATGTACCTGACCCCTTTATTGCATCCCTTATTGCGGACTCCTTTACCGGGCACAAAAAAACCGCTCCGAAGAGCGGTTTTTCTACAGCAGGTCAGCTATTACAGCTTGGGACCGGCTGCGCGGATGGCGTCGGACACTTCGAACTTCTTGAAGTTCTCGATGAACTTGGCCGCCAGCTCTTTGGCGGAAGCATCGTAGGCATCCTTGTCAGCCCAGGTGTTGCGCGGGTTGAGCAGGTTGCTGTCGACACCGGGAACGGCTTTTGGCACGTCCAGGTTGATGATGTCCAGGTGCTCGGTTTCGGCATTGGCGATGGCACCACTCTGGATGGCTGCAATGACGCCACGGGTGGTCGGGATGTCGAAACGCTTGCCGACGCCGTAGCCGCCACCGGTCCAGCCGGTGTTGACCAGGTATACCTTGGAGCCGAAGGCGTTGATGCGCTTGATCAGCAGCTCGGCGTAGACACCGGCAGGACGCGGGAAGAAAGGCGCGCCGAAGCAGGTGGAGAAGGTGGAGCGGATGCCTTCGCCAGAGCCCATCTCGGTGGAACCGACCAGTGCTGTATAACCGGACAGGAAGTGGTAGGCCGCCTGCTCGTTGTTCAGGATGGACACTGGAGGCAGAACGCCGGTCAGGTCACAGGTCAGGAAGATGATGGCGTTTGGCTCGCCGGCACGGTTTTCAGCAGTGACCTTTTCCACGTTGGCCAGCGGGTAGGCGGCACGGGTGTTCTGGGTCAGGCTGTCGTCGGCGTA
>CAZKTB010000204.1:0-2906 GCA_964555485.1 uncultured Thiopseudomonas sp.
ATTTTGGCCTGCAGGTCGGATTGGCCGCCGTAGGGGTCGATCAATAGACCCTGGCTATCCATGGCCATGGCATTGATGGTCAGATCGCGGCGCAGCAGGTCCTGTTCAAGGGTAACCGTGGGCTCGGCATGAAAGGTGAAACCGCCGTAACCATGGCCGGTTTTGCGTTCGGTACGGGCCAGGGCGTATTCCTCGCCGGTTTGCGGGTGCAGGAATACCGGGAAATCATCGCCAACCGGACGATAGCCCAGTTGCAGCATTTGCTCGGGGGTGCTGCCTACCACCACCCAGTCGATATCCTGTACCGGCAGCCCCAGTAGCTGGTCGCGCACGGCGCCGCCAACCTTGTACACCTGCATGATTACTGACCTGTAGACGCAAAAGCGACATCATGACAGCAGCTGGACAGGCGGGCAAACGCAGAAATTTATCGGCAGCCCTTGAAAAAATGATTTATGCCCCCATGTAGGGGTAGTTATCCAGATTTCATGATCTTGCTAGTATATTGTCAAAACCTATCGGTATGATGTTATCAATCAATTATGCCTAAAGACGGTTTTCCCCTAGTATAGATCCCGTAAAGTTCTTCAACCCACTGGAGTTATACAGATGGCTTACATCAACAGCGAAGTAAAACCTTTTAAAGCAACCGCCTACCACAACGGCGAGTTCGTCGACGTAACCGAAGCCGACATGAAGGGCAAGTGGTCCGTAGTATTCTTCTACCCTGCCGACTTCACCTTTGTTTGCCCGACCGAGCTGGGCGACCTGGCTGACAACTACGACGAGTTCCAGAAGCTGGGCGTTGAAATCTACGCAGTATCCACCGACACCCACTTCACCCACAAAGCCTGGCACGACAGCTCCCCCGAAATCGGCAAGATCAAGTACCCGATGATCGGTGACCCAACTGGCCTGATCACCCGCAACTTCGACGTAATGATCGAAGAAGCCGGTCTGGCAGACCGCGGTACTTTCGTGATCGACCCGGAAGGCAAGATTCAGATCGTTGAAATCAACGCTGGCGGTATCGGTCGTGACGCCCAGGAGCTGCTGCGCAAGGTCAAGGCTGCACAATACGTTGCTGCCCACCCAGGCGAAGTTTGCCCGGCCAAGTGGAAAGAGGGTGAAGCTACCCTGACTCCTTCACTGGACCTGGTTGGCAAGATCTAAGCCTGAGCGCTTGAGCTTGTAGAGTCTGCCGGCTACAGTCGGCAGATTCCAACGCCCGGGCACACCCGTCCGGGCGTTTTTGTATCCGAATTTTGTTCCTGCCGGTCACCGCACCACGCAACCCGTATTGCGGTTATTTTCCCGGCAAGTTTTTTATCGAGGTCAATCATGTTGGACGCCAACTTAAAAGCACAGCTTCAAACCTATTTGCAAAAGGTGACGCAGCCTTTCGAAATTGTTGCGTCCCTTGATAACAGCTCCAAGTCCAGCGAGCTGAAAAACCTGCTGGAAGAAATTGCCGGCCTGAGCGACAAGATCACCCTCAAGCTGGATGGCAAGGATGAGCGTACTCCGTCCTTCAGCCTCAACCGCATTGGCGAAAACATGGGTGTGGTATTTGCCGGTATCCCCATGGGCCACGAATTTACCTCTCTGGTGCTGGCTCTGCTGCAGGTGGGTGGTCACCCGTCCAAGCTGGCCCAGGAAATGATCGAGCAGATTCAGCAGCTCGACGGCCGTTACGAGTTTGAAACCTACTTCTCCCTGTCCTGCCAGAACTGCCCGGATGTGGTCCAGGCGCTGAACCTGATGGCAGTACTGAACCCCAACATCCGTCACGTTGCCATTGATGGTGCGCTGTTCCAGGAAGAAGTGGAAAAGCGTGAAGTGATGTCGGTCCCGATGATCTTCCTGAATGGCGAAGTATTTGGCCAGGGCCGCATGGGTGTGGAAGAAATCATGGCCAAGCTGGATACCGGCTCTGCCGACCGTGCCGCCGAGAAGATGAACGAACAGGCGCCTTATGAAGTACTGGTTGTGGGCGGTGGCCCTGCCGGTGCCGCAGCTGCCATTTACTCCGCACGTAAAGGCATCCGTACCGGTGTTGCCGCCGAGCGCTTTGGTGGCCAGGTGATGGATACCCTGTCGATCGAGAACTTCATCTCTGTAAAAGAGACCGAAGGCCCGAAACTGGCCCGTGCCATGGAAGAGCACGTGCGCGAGTACGGCGTCGACATCATGAACCTGCAGCGTGCCAGCAAGCTGGTACCTGCCGCCGAGCTTGGCGGTCTGCACACTGTCGAGTTCGAGTCTGGCGGCAAGCTGCAAGCCAAGACCGTGGTACTGGCGACCGGTGCCCGCTGGCGCGAAATGAACGTGCCCGGCGAGCAGGAATACCGCACCAAGGGTGTTGCCTACTGCCCGCACTGTGACGGCCCGCTGTTCAAGGGCAAGCGTGTGGCAGTGATCGGTGGTGGTAACTCCGGTGTGGAAGCGGCCATCGATCTGGCTGGTATCGTTGCCGAAGTGACCCTGATCGAGTTCGACACCCAGCTGCGTGCTGATGAAGTACTACAGAAAAAGCTGGCCAGCCTGGCTAACGTCAAGGTAATCAAGAACGCTTTGACCACAGAGGTCAAAGGTGACGGCAGCAAGGTGACTGCGCTGGTCTACAAGGATCGCGCCACCGAAGAGCTGCACACCCTTGAGCTGGAAGGCATCTTTGTCCAGATCGGCCTGCTGCCCAACAGCGAGTGGCTGAAGGATGCCGTGGCCCTGAGCGACCGTGGCGAGATCGAGATCGACGCCCGTGGCGCTACCAACGTACCTGGCGTGTTTGCAGCCGGTGACGTGACCACTGTGCCTTACAAGCAGATCATCATCTCCATGGGTGATGGTGCCAAGGCTTCATTGAGTGCCTTTGATCACATCATTCGTAACTCCTGATAGTTTCG
>CAZKTB010000205.1:0-2865 GCA_964555485.1 uncultured Thiopseudomonas sp.
CTTCTGGTGCACTGGGTACCAAGTTGGGGCTGATGCAATTGGCCAAGCTGACCGATCATCGCTTCACAATGCTGTTCAATACGGTGCTGACCCTGCTTTGCCTGCGGTTGTTGTGGCAGGCTGCTGGCGGGTTTCTGGCCTGAGTGCCGGCTTTCTCAGGGGCAAGCCCCTTCGCACAGACTGGGATTGTGTAGGTAGGTTCGAATTTATTCGAACAAAATGCGGTCTTGTGGAACATGTAGCTATCAAATGTGCGAATAATTCGCACCTACATTTGGCGTGTTGTGCGAACACATGAGACCCCACACTGGGTATGCGACACCGCGGGGCTGCCTGCCGGCGCAGGATTTGCTAAGCTTGCCCACTTTGTTGACCAAGCATTCAAGGGCAAGACTGTGGCTGAGCATTACGTCTGGATCAAACACTTTCACATGGGCATGGCGTACCTGACGGTCGTGCTGTTCACCCTGCGCGGACTTTACCGGTTGCTGGCCGGTGACCAGATCAATCTGCGCCTGCGCAAGACAACCGATCGCATCAGCTATCTGGTGGACACACTGCTGCTGGTAATGGGTATCCTGTTGCTGATCATCCTGCAGCTGAACTTGATGAGCACGGCCTGGCTGTCGAGCAAGCTGGGCTTGCTGGTGGCCTATGTGATCCTTGGTGTATTCGCGTTTCGCAACCGTCTGCCGATGGCGGCGCGCTGGTTGTGCTTTTTGCTGGCCATCGGCTGCTGGGTGCTGATGTATCTGACCGCCAAAAAGCACCTGCCACTCTGGATGTGGTAACGGGCTGCTGCTGCCCGGCTGTCTCGAACTCCCCATGAATCAAGCCCGGTGCTCCTGAACGGATGCCGGGATGATTCCCGTCTGTTTCTTCTGCAAGCCATTATTTCTGAATGGAATCTTTGGCTGTGCGCCATCAAGTCTGTTTTTACTCCTGCCTGGCCAGATGGCTGCTGCGCAACAGTTTCCCTCCATTCCACCGTCCAGATGTTTGCCCCGGTCTGATAGCTGTATCGGCGGAGCAGCGTTCGATTACAGAAAATGATGTCAGACTAACGAATACCTGCTGGAATTAACAAAAATCAATTTTTTGCTATAAGCTTATGGGCAAATTGTCGCATCACAACAAATTGGCGCAATTTGTGCATAGGCGGGTCATGCAGCGCTGTTTAGGGTATCCGGAAACGAGCAGGGCAGATCCGCATCATGAGGTTGAAAAAGGCTTCCTGCAAGCGGGAAGTGGAGGGGGAAAGCGGAATGAAGAGAGTCCGTAATTTGGGCAAGTTGGCGCTGGCGCTGGGTTTTGCCATATCAACAGCGCATGCCTTTGACGGCGATGCCAAGGCGGGTGCGGAAGCTGCCGGCCTGTGTGTTGCCTGTCATCAGCCGGATGGCAGCGGCATGAACATTCCGGGAGCGGAATCCTGGCCGCGCCTGGCTGGTGTCAATGCGGAATATCTGTACAAGCAGCTACGCGACATCAAGTCCGGAGCGCGCCAGAGTCCGACCATGATGCCTTTTGCCAGCATGCTGAGCGAGCAGCAGAAGAAGGATGTGGCCGCCTATTACAGCGAGCTGCCAGTGACTGCAGTCAAGGGTGGCGAGGAGGCCAGCGAGGAGCAGCTCGCCCATGGCCGCAAGCTGGTGGAAGATGGTGACTGGGACCGCTATGTGGTGTCCTGCAACAGCTGTCACGGACCGGGCAGCAAGGGTGTGGGGGGCAGCTTTCCGGGTATTGCCGGCCAGCATGCCGGCTATATCGTCAATCAGCTACATAACTGGCAGAAAGGCACGCGCGACAATGATCCGCAGCATCTGATGGCGGCCATTGCCGAGCGCCTCACCGAAGAAGATATCCAGGCTGTTGCCGCCTGGTTGTCCCGCCAGCCTGCGCAATGACAAGGAGCCCGACCATGAATCAGCAGACTCGTTTTATTTTGCAGGGCCTGGCCGCTGCGGTTGTGGCGGTATCTTTCACCGCGCAGGCGCAAACCCAGAAAGAGCCTCGCTTCCCCGTCAACAACCCGCAGCCGGTTGAAGGCCAGTATGTGCATGTGCCGCCGACCATGCAGGATCTGGAAGAGTCCGACCTGCATCCGGAACTCAAGCGCGTGATCCGTCGCGGACATGACCTGTTCATGAATACCCAGCAGCTGCGCGGCAAGAATGTGTTCAACAACATGAACTGCGGCAGCTGTCATGTGGGCGAGGGACGTTTGCCGTTTGCCGGGCCGGTCTGGCCGGCGGCCGTGGTGTTGCCCAACTATCGCCCGAAAAACGACCAGGTAAACAACCTGGAAGAGCGTATTGCCGGTTGTTTCAGCTACTCGATGAACGGCAAGCCGCCAGCCTGGGGCAGTGACGACATGGTTGCGCTGACCACCTATCACCAGTGGCTGGCCAAGGGCGTACCCATTTACCAGTCAGGCAAGAGCCTGTATGGACGTGGTTTTCCCACTCTTCCCGATCCGGAGCTGAAGGCTGACTATGCCCGTGGCGAGACTGTGTACAAGGAAAACTGCGCACTCTGCCATCAGGCAGATGGTGGTGGCGTGGTCAAGGATGGCGAGGTGGTGTTCCCGGCGGTGTGGGGCGACAAGTCCTATAACTGGGGTGCGGGTATTGCCCGTCACTTCACGCTGGCTTCGTTCATCAAGCACAACATGCCGCTTGGCCGTCCGAACAGCCTGAGCGACCAGCAGGCTTGGGACGTGGCCTACTACATCAACAACCATGAGCGTCCACAGGAGCCGCGCTACACCGGCGATGTGAAGGAAACCCGGGCCAAATACCTGGATACCTTCCACGTGCATACCAGCTACGGGCTGGAGCATGACGGCAAGCTGCTGGGCGATCA
>CAZKTB010000206.1:0-2861 GCA_964555485.1 uncultured Thiopseudomonas sp.
GTTCCAAGATGGACGAGGTGATCTACGAGGAGTTCAAGGGTACCGGCAACATGGAGCTGATCCTTGACCGCCGCATGGCTGAAAAGCGCGTGTTCCCGGCGATCAACATCACCAAGTCCGGTACCCGCCGCGAAGAGCTGCTGACCACCGAGGAAGAGCTGCAGCGCATGTGGATTCTGCGCAAGCTGCTGCATTCCATGGACGAGATTGCCGCTACCGAGTTCCTGCTCGACAAGCTCAAGGGCACCAAGACCAACAACGAGTTCTTCCTGGCCATGCGTGGCGGCAAGTAAACAAGAGGCATCCCTATGCAGTACGCGGATTTGCGTGAATTCATCCAGGCGCTGGAAGAACGCGGCGAGCTCAAGCGCATCAAGCAGGAGATCTCGCCGGTCCTGGAAATGACCGAAATCTGCGACCGCACCCTGCGCAAGGGCGGCCCTGCCCTGCTGTTCGAGAACCCCAAGGGATTCGACATGCCGGTATTGGGCAACCTGTTCGGCACGCCGGAGCGGGTGGCGCTGGGCATGGGTGCCGACAGCACCGACCAGCTGCGTGAAATCGGCAAGTTGCTGGCCCAGCTGAAAGAACCGGAGCCGCCCAGGGGCATCAAGGATGCCTGGGACAAGTTGCCGATGTTCCGCAAGGTGCTGTCAATGGCGCCGCGGGTAAAGAAAACCGGCCCTTGCCAAGAGATCATCATCGAAGGTGATGATGTCGATCTTGGCCAGCTGCCGATCCAGACCTGCTGGCCGGGTGACGCCGCACCACTGATCACCTGGGGCCTGACCATCACCCGTGGCCCGAACAAGCCGCGGCAGAACCTTGGTATCTACCGCCAGCAGGTGATTGCCCGCAACAAGGTGATCATGCGCTGGCTCAGCCACCGCGGTGGCGCGCTGGATTTTCGTGACTGGTGCATCAAGCACCCGGGCGAGCCCTACCCTGTTGCTGTGGCGCTGGGTGCCGACACTGCCACCATTCTGGGCGCAGTCACTCCCGTACCCGACACATTGTCCGAATACGCCTTTGCCGGCCTGCTGCGCGGCAAGCGTACCGAGCTGGTCAAGGCCATCGGCAGCGACCTGCAGGTGCCGGCCCGTGCCGAGATCATTCTGGAAGGTCATATCCATCAGGGTGAAATGGCCGATGAAGGCCCCTACGGCGACCACACCGGCTACTACAACGAAGTGGACAGCTTCCCGGTGTTCACCGTTGACCGCATCACCATGCGCAAGGATGCCATCTACCACAGTACCTACACCGGTCGTCCGCCCGATGAGCCGGCGATTCTTGGCGTGGCGCTGAACGAAGTGTTCGTGCCCATCCTGCAGAAGCAGTTTCCCGAGATTGTCGACTTCTATCTGCCGCCGGAAGGCTGCTCCTACCGCATGGCGGTGGTGACCATCAAGAAGCAATACCCCGGCCATGCCAAGCGCGTGATGCTGGGCGTGTGGAGCTACCTGCGCCAGTTCATGTACACCAAGTTCGTGATTGTCACCGATGACGACATCAATGCCCGCGACTGGAACGATGTGATCTGGGCCATCACCACCCGCATGGACCCGTCCCGTGACACAGTGATGATCGACAACACGCCCATCGACTATCTGGACTTTGCCTCGCCGGTTTCCGGCCTGGGCAGCAAGATGGGCATGGACGCAACCCATAAGTGGCCGGGCGAGACCGATCGTGAATGGGGCGTGGTGATCGAACAGGATCCTGCGGTAAAACAGCGAATTGATGAGCTATGGCAAGACCTTGGCATTGATTAGGCGCTAGGCTGGTATCAGTCCAGCCGTTGTCCTGTATCGAACAACCGGCCCGTGAGGGCCGTTGTTGTTTCTGGTGATCGGCCTGGCCACACAACCGGAAGGAATCTACATGAAACAGAACGACTTTGACGTACTGGTAGTGGGTGGTGGCGGTGCGGGTTTGCGTGCAGCCATTGCCGCTGCGGAACAGGCCCAGAAAGACAAGAGTCCGCTGCGCATAGGTCTGGTATCCAAGGTATATCCCATGCGCTCGCACACGGTAGCCGCCGAAGGTGGTGCTGCCGCGGTTACCCAGACACACGACAGCCTGCTGGCGCACTTTGAAGACACAGTGATGGGCAGCGACTGGCTGGCCGAGCAAGGCGTGGTTGATTACTTCGTGCGTCATGCCCATCAGGAACTGGTACAGATGGAGCACTGGGGCTGCCCTTGGAGCCGCAAGGATGATGGCAGCATCCAGGTTCGCCGCTTTGGTGGCATGAAGATCGAACGCACCTGGTTTGCCGCCGACAAGACCGGCTTCCACATGCTGCACACATTGTTCCAGACCTCGCTCAAATACAAGGAGATCGAACGGCTGGACGAGTTTTTCGTACTGGACCTGCTGACCGAGGGCGAGCGTATTGCCGGCGTGCTGGCACTTGAAGTGGCCACCGGCGAGCTGCATTTGCTGCGGGCGAAGGCAGTGATTCTGGCTACCGGCGGTGCGGCCCGGCTGTTCCGCTTCAACACCAATGGCGGCATTGTCACCGGTGACGGTATGGCCATGGCCTATCGTCATGGCGTGCCGCTGCGCGACATGGAGTTTGTCCAGTATCACCCGACCGGTCTGCCCGGCTCAGGCATCCTGATCACCGAGGCAGCGCGCGGTGAAGGCGGCATCCTTACCAACAAGGATGGTTACCGCTATCTGCAGGACTATGGTCTGGGTCCTGAGACCGCGCTGGGCGAGCCGCGCAACAAATACATGGAGCTGGGCCCCAGGGACAAGCTGTCCCAGGCATTCTGGCACGAGCAGCAAAAAGGCCGTACCGGCAAGCATGGTGATAGTGATGTCACCTTCCTCGATCTGCGTCATCTGGGCGA
>CAZKTB010000207.1:0-2824 GCA_964555485.1 uncultured Thiopseudomonas sp.
TCGTTGTCTTTTTTGCCAACGCGTACGTCTTTGAGGGGCGAGTTGGTGGCCAGGATATTCTTGATATCCGCCTGCAGCTCGGCCGACTTGACGTCGATGACGATGCGGTCCGGGTTGTCCAGACTGAACACGTTATGCTCTACCGGCCCGGTCATGTCGAATACCAGACGGGTGTTGTCCGGCGCACGCCAGATGCGCGCACTCTTGATTTGCGTTGCAGCCCAGCTTTGCAAAGGCACAAACAGACAAATTGCCAGACAGGTCAGCCAGTACCGCAGTCGCATGTTCACCTCATTACAGCTGGTTGTTGAAAACTGATTATTTTGCTCTCAGGGGCAAGTCCCTTCGTACAAACGTGCCCCTTTGTACCGTCATTCTGCGCAAAGTCGCAGAATCCACTGGTACCGCCCACATGGACCCTGCGACTTCGCGCAGGGTGACTTGCTCCGGTATCTGTAGGTGCTCATACGTTCGCACATTCGTACATTCGTACTTGATGAGTACAGGAGCACTTTTACAGTGCTGTGCGAATGAATTCGCACCTACAAAAGCGGCACGCTCTTGTAGGAGGGGGCTTGCCCCCGACAGCTGTTGCACGATTTCTCAGGGGCAAGCCCCTTCGCACAAATGTGCCATTTCACACAAAGTTGTTTAATTCTCGCCCTGCTGAACTGATTGGCACCATTGGATGCCTCTTGGCGTGCAGGGTTCCAGCCGCGCTCGCCGCCCGTCCAGTTCGGGCACCATGGTAATACGCAAGTCGGGCACGGGCAAAACGCCCTGCCCCTGCTGTGGCCACTCGATGATGCACAGGTCGTCGGCGTCAAAGTAGTCGCGGATGCCGAGATACTCCAGCTCTTCAGGGTCGGCCAGCCGGTACAGGTCGAAATGCCAGATGTTGGCCCCGTCAATCTCGTATGGCTCAACCAGGGTGAAGGTCGGACTTTTTACCGCACCCTGATGGCCCAGGCTTCTGAGCAGGCCACGGGTGAGCGTGGTCTTGCCCGCACCCAAATCACCTTCCAGATAGATCACGCCATGATCGGCCGTTTGTTGACCCAGTTTGGCGCCGAGGGCTAGAGTAGCGGCTTCGTCAGCCAGAAAAAGCTCAATTGCTGTCAAGGCAGACCTCCCTGCAGTTTTGGCCCGCGCTTTGTCAGTGCCATAAAACTGGCCATTATACCTGTATTCCCCTGCTTTCTCTGCCATGCCATTGAAAAACATAGACCCTGAGCAGCTGCTCGACTCCATTGCCGACTGGGCCGGTGAGCTGGGCTTTGCCCAGACCGGCATCAGTCATATAGACCTGTCGGCCGAAGAGGAATACCTGCAGAAATGGCTGGATGCCGGCTATCACGGCGGCATGGACTACCTGCACAAGCACGGCATGCTCCGTGCCCGCCCGGCCGAGTTGGTGCCGGGCACGCTCAGCGTAATCAGCGTGCGGCTGAATTATCTGCCGGAAGACACCGCCCCGCTTGAGCGGCTGGCTGATGGCGAAGCGGCTTATATTTCCCGCTACGCGCTGGGCCGCGACTACCACAAGATGATGCGCAAGCGTCTGCAGAAACTGGCCGGACGCATTGCCGAAGCCATTGGGCCCTTTGGTTACCGTGTGTTCGTCGATAGCGCGCCGCTGCTGGAAAAAGCACTGGCACGCAACGCTGGGCTGGGCTGGGTTGGCAAGAACACCCTGATTCTCAACCGCAAGGCGGGCAGTTTTTTCTTTCTGGGCGAGATTTTGGTCGACTTCCCGCTGCCGGCCAATCAGGAGCAGGCGCGCAACCATTGCGGCAGCTGTACTGCCTGCCTCGATTTGTGCCCAACCAATGCCTTTGTCGATGCCAATACCCTGGATGCGCGGCGCTGCATCTCTTACCTGACCATTGAATACAAGGGCAGCATCGATCCTGAATTACGCCCGCTGATGGGCAACCGGGTGTTTGGCTGTGATGACTGCCAGCTGGTGTGCCCGTGGAACCGCTTTGCGCGGCCAACCGCTGAAACGGACTTTTCACCGCGACACGGAATGGACAATGTCAGCATGGCCGAGCTGTTCATGTGGACAGAAGAGGAATTTTTGCAGCGCACCGAAGGCTCGCCCATTCGTCGTGCCGGTTACGAGGGCTGGCTGCGCAACTTGGCCATTGGTTTGGGCAATGCGCCCTCGACTATTCCTGTGCTGGAAGCCCTGCAGGCCCGCCGTGATCACCCCAGCGAGCTGGTACGTGAGCATGTGGAGTGGGCCTTAGACAAGCATGGAGTTCTGTAGGTGCGAATTCATTCGCACACAAACATCTCAACGGCGCTGTGCGAACGTATGAGCACCTACAAAAGCTGCCCATTCCTGTGGGAGGAGGCTTGCCCCCGACTGTGGCTGGAGCCAATTCCGACAATGGGTCGCATATTCTCAGGGGCAAGCCCCTTCGTACAAGAAGCCCATTTGCTCAGCTACTGGACTTAACTCGACTGCTTTCCTGCTTCCTCGTCATTACCGGGCTAGACCCGGTAATCTCCTGATCTATGCGCATCCTGCAGGAGATCACCCGATCAAGTCGGGTGATGACGAATGATGACGGCTGTTGGGTACAGTTTTTGTAGGAGGGGCTTAGCAGTTCATCAAGTGCTTGCGGTAGTACTGCAGCTCGGCGATGGATTCACGGATGTCGGCCATGGCTAGGTGTACATCACCTTTTACAAAACCTTTGGCAACCTCTGGAGCCCAGCGTCTGGCCAGTTCTTTCAGGCTGGACACATCCAGATTGCGATAGTGGAAGTAGGCTTCCAGCTGCGGCATGCAGCGGTGCAGGAAGCGGCGGTCCTG
>CAZKTB010000208.1:0-2784 GCA_964555485.1 uncultured Thiopseudomonas sp.
GGGTCGGAAAATTTTGGTATTGATCCCAAGGTGCTGGACCGCATGGCGCTGGAGATCGGTCAGCTGATCGGTATCGGCGTACAGGTCGGGCTGGTCATCGGTGGCGGCAACCTGTTCCGTGGTGCCGCACTGTCCCAGGCCGGTATGGACCGGGTGACCGGTGACCATATGGGCATGCTGGCCACGGTGATGAACGCCCTGGCAATGCGTGATGCGCTGGAGCGCTCCAATATCCCGGCACTGGTGATGTCGGCCATCTCCATGGTTGGCGTGACCGAGCATTACGACCGCCGCAAGGCCATGGGTCACTTGCGCAAGGGTGAGGTGGTGATTTTCTCGGCCGGTACCGGTAACCCTTTCTTCACCACAGACTCGGCTGCTTGCCTGCGCGGTATCGAGGTCAATGCCGACGTGGTGCTGAAAGCGACCAAGGTCGACGGCGTCTATACCGATGACCCCTTCAAGAACCCGAATGCAGAGAAGTTCGATCGCCTGAGTTATGACGAGGTGCTCGATCGCAAACTGGAAGTCATGGACCTGACCGCCATCTGTCTGGTGCGTGACCACAAGATGCCCTTGCGCGTATTTAACATGAACAAGCCCGGAGCCCTGCTGAATGTGGTGTTGGGCGGTGCCGAAGGCACATTGGTTGAGGAGACCGCTGAATGATCAATGAAATCAAGACAGATGCCCAAACCCGCATGCAGAAGTCGGTAGAGTCGCTGCAGAACGCTTTTAGCAAGATCCGTACGGGTCGTGCGCATCCAAGCATCCTGGACAGCGTGATGGTGCCTTATTACGGCAGCGATACACCACTGCGTCAGCTGGCCAACGTGGTTGCCGAAGATGCCCGCACCCTGGCATTGACCGTGTTTGATACCAGTGCCATCCAGGCGGTCGAGAAGGCCATTCTGCAGTCCGACCTGGGTCTGAACCCTGCCACTGCCGGTACCACCATTCGCGTGCCGATGCCGGCCCTGACCGAGGAAACCCGCAAGGGCTACACCCGCCAGGCCCGTCAGGAAGCCGAAGGTGCCCGTGTTGCCGTGCGTAACGTGCGTCGTGATGCCCTGAACGACATCAAGGAGCTGGTCAAGGAAAAAGAGATCAGTGAAGACGATGAGCGTCGTGCCGCGGACGAAATTCAGAAGATCACCGACAAGTACGTTGAGGATATCGATAGCCTGCTGGCAGCCAAAGAAACCGACCTGATGGAAGTCTGATCCGGAGCTTGTATGCCCAGTCATAACGCTGTAGTGCCGCGTCATGTGGCAATCATCATGGATGGCAACAACCGCTGGGCAAAAAAACGCTTTCTGCCCGGAGTTGCCGGGCACAAGGCAGGTGTCAGGGCAGTGCGCGAGGTCATAGAGACCTGCGCCGAAGCCGGAGTCGAGGTGTTGACACTGTTTGCCTTTTCCAGCGAGAACTGGAAAAGGCCGGCCGACGAGGTCAGCGCCCTGATGGAGCTGTTCATGGCGGCCCTGCGCCGCGAAGTGAATAAACTGGACAAGAACGGCATCCGCCTGAAGATTCTGGGTGATTGCAGCCGCTTTCATCCCGACCTGCAGGCAGCCATTGCCGCCGCAGAGCGCCAGACTGCAGACAATACCCGTTTCGTTTTGCAGATTGCCGCCAACTATGGTGGCCGCTGGGATATCACCCAGGCGGCCCGCCAGCTGGCGCACAGGGTGCAGCAGGGCGAACTGCAGCCTGAAGACATTTCCGAAAGCCTGATCAATGAGGCCCTGATCACCAATAACGGGCCCGAGCCTGACTTGCTGATCAGGACCGGTGGCGAGCAGCGCATCAGCAACTTCTTGCTGTGGCAGATGGCTTACACCGAATTCTATTTTACCGACCTGTACTGGCCTGACTTCAAGAGACAGGCGATGCAGGCAGCGCTGGACAGTTTCGTCATGCGAGAGCGGCGTTTCGGCCGTACCAGCGAGCAGCTTGAGGCGGACAAACACAAATCATGTTGAAACAGCGCATCATCACTGCCCTGTGGCTGTTGCCACTGGCACTCGTGGGTTTTTTCGTCCTGCAGGGGCATGCCTTTACTGCGTTCATCGGCCTAGTCATGGCGCTGGGTGGCTGGGAATGGGCCCGTCTGGCGGGACTGGAAGCACAGCCGGCACGTGTCGGTTTTGCCGCTGCAGTGCTGGTGCTGTTCGTCCTGCTGAGCCAGTCGGTGCCGGCGCTGCCGGTGTTGCTGCTGGCGCTGGCCTGGTGGCTGCTGGCCACGCTGATGGTATTTGCCTATCCGAAATCAGCCGGCTGGTGGGGCGGTTTGCCCGGCAAGTTGCTGATCGGTTTGCTGATTTTGCTGCCAGCCGGTATCGCGCTGATCTGGCTGAAGACTCAGCCACAGGCCAACATGCTGATCCTCACTGTCATGCTGATGGTCTGGGCAGCCGACATAGGCGCTTACTTCAGTGGCCGTGCCTTCGGCAAGCGCAAGCTGGCACCTGCGGTCAGCCCGGGCAAGAGCTGGGCCGGCCTCTATGGCGGTTTGTTGGCCAGCGTGTTGGTGGCGGCCGTTTGCGGTCTGCTGCTGGGCCTTTCTGCCGGCCAGCTGGTGTTGTTTGTACCGGCGGCGGCAGTGGTGGTGCTGTTTTCCGTCATCGGCGACCTGACCGAAAGCATGTTCAAGCGCACTGCCGGCATCAAGGACAGCAGCAACCTGCTGCCCGGCCATGGTGGCGTGCTGGACCGTATCGACAGTCTGACTGCAGCCCTGCCGCTGTTTGCCCTGCTGATGCTGCTGACCGGCTGGCTGGC
>CAZKTB010000209.1:0-2783 GCA_964555485.1 uncultured Thiopseudomonas sp.
GATGGTTTGTAGGGCTAAGTCTCATGGTGATATCGAGGGTCGCGGATGTTTACTGAAAAATTTAGCTCTCAAGCTCAGTTGTGGAGGAGAGTGGATCTGCGTTTTGAGGGGGAGACCACTCTGGTGCTGGCCACAGATTTTTAAATTAGTGGTCTATTGTAGTGGTTCTTGCTCAAAAATTCTTTGCCAAGCCGCCTCTATCATTTCAACCTCGTTGGCCGTCAGTTTGGCAAACTCCTTGTTACGGGCACGTTGTGACAGCTTGCCATTACCTGACTGCAAAAAACGCATCAGCAGGTTCATCAGCGATGCGGGCATATCCAGGGTCTGGCTGACCAAACCGACAAATTCGTCGTGTTTTTCCAGATAGGCGATTTCTTCAGGCAGGGTTTTATCCACTGTTGTAGCAATGCACTGGTACAGGAATTCTGCCTGCTGTGTGGCATCGAAATACCGATACAGATCCAGCGTTTCATTGGTGACGGCCACGTTGTAGCGTTCGGTAGGTTGCCAGTCGATACATTCAAGTCGCGGCAGGGAGTATGCCTGCAAGACATGGCGATAGTCTTCGATACGCTCAAGCAGCACGCTGGATACCGGAAAGCGGACTTTCTCGGGCACAAAGCGGGTTGCGGCCAAAGCGTGGTGAATCAGATAACGGTGCAGCCTGCCGTTACCGTTTTCGTAGGGGTGAATAAACACGAAACCAAAAGCCAGGACGGCGGCAGTCAGCACTGGCGGATAGTCAGATTCGCTCAACAGCACCCAGGTATCCAGCAGGCCTTGCATAAGTTTGGGCAGGTCTTCGGCTTTTGCCGAGATGTGTTCAGGCAAGGGGAGTCCGCTGCGCCGGTCGTGCTGGCCAATAAAACCGCCTTCTGTACGCAGGCCAGCGGTAACAAAGCGATCATCGGCAAGAGCTGTGCGCTGCAGGTTTTCCAGATGGGCAAGGCTGAGGGGGTGCTTGCCGGCCTCGCCCAAAATACGACCCCAGCGTTCAATGCGGGTGTGCGGGGGCTGTTCGCCCTCAATGACATAGGATGATTTGGAGTCAGCCAGCAGTAAAAACGCGGCGGCTCTGGCCAGAACATCCGGATGGCATTGGTTGGCGATGGCGTTGGCCTGTTGCGACAGATCCCGCTCCAGCCACTTTTCCAGCTCGGCGGTGCGATCAATCATGGGGCAAAAGTTTTGCACACCGGGCAGGTTGTTATTGATGCGTTGTCGTTTTGCCTTGCGAACAGGACCGGGGAACTGCAGTTTATCGTTCACAAGGGCGACATAATTGCCGCCTTGGCAATCATCCAGTGGCAACAGGCAATCCATTAGCCATTCATAAAGGAACCAGATACGTCTGCTGTAGGCACCGGTAGGCTGATCTTTGACCCATGCGACGATTTCGCTGGAATCCAGCTGTTGAAACAGGGGCCGCAAAATGTGCAGCTGGATGCCTTCATATCTCAGGGCAAAGGTAAGCTGGCCACGCAGGTCGTTGCTGGGCGCATAGCGTGGCGATAGCACCGTGCAGCCGGGCTGCTGCCGAACGCTCTGTGTGCTGCCTGTGGCATAGGTCTTGGTCAGTGCGGGTACGCGCAAACTGTAATGCTCGATCAGGGCGGCATAACCTGCAGGGGCTAAGGGTGTAGGATTCGGCATGTTTATGAAAAACGATTATCTGCTGTGAAAAACGATTATATTTGCCTATTTTTCTGAAAATCAATTATAAATTGTCTTTTTGGCTGCTTTTTGATGCTGCCGAGCTAACCCTGTCCCGGCTTTTCGTCAGAAAAAGCGCCCCGAAGGGCGGCTAGCTGGTTCAAACTCAATCATGCTGACGGCTGTGCATGCAGCTCAATGTCCAGCGCCTGTATCACCTTCATGATGGTATCAAAGCGTGGCTTGGCACCAGGTGTCAGTGCTTTGTACAGGCTTTCGCGACCCAGGCCGGTGCTGCTGGCTATCTGTGCCATACCCCGCGCCTTGGCAATGTAGCCAATGGCGCGCAGCAGCTCGTCGCTGTCGCCGTCGGCCAGCACCTGAGTCAGGTATTCGCTGATGGCTTCGTTGCTATCCAGCAGTTCGGCCAAATCAAAATCAACCAGTTTCATGTCACACCTCTTTGGCCAGTTGAATGGCCCGTTTGATATCCGCTTTTTGGGTGGACTTGTTGCCACCAGCCAGCAAAACCACCATCACGCCACCGCGCATTGTGAAGTACATTCGGTAGCCGGCACCTACATCCACGCGCAACTCTGAAACACCTTCACCCACCGGCTTAACATCGCCAAGGTTGCCAGTGCGGGCTCGGTCGATACGTCGAGCGATAGCCACTTTGGCCCGCAGATCCTTGAGTGATTTATGCCATTTGGCAAACAGTTCGGTTTGTTGAATCAAATAGCCCATGACACTTCCTTGTATCTAGTTGGATACAGGGTACAGCAGAGCTAGAGTCATTAACAAGCGAAGCCATACCGTCTCTGTAATGAATTTGGCTTTTCACTTGGGCAGGGTATGGAACTCCCATTGGGAAGAAGGAGCGGGAACGGCGCTTGGCCTAAGTAGAGTGGGTAATCCGATTGCTCGGACCAAGGTATGGGTTGAGGGGGTATGGCCCGTCGGTGCATCGCATGAGTGCGCGATATTATTTGGTTCTTGCAAGCCGGTTAAAGCGGCTGCCCTTTTTGCACAACCACATAGGCAGCTTCGATATTGGTGTGAAAGTCTGCTGGCAAATACGGCCAGAGATGAACTTCGACCAGCATCGGCAGCAGGCTGTTTTGCAA
>CAZKTB010000210.1:0-2742 GCA_964555485.1 uncultured Thiopseudomonas sp.
ACTAATCGCTATCGTCACTGCTTAGCCGCGCACCATCACTCAGCATGATCCCGAGCCAGCGGGTATGCGGGCTGGATTCCAGCGCCAGCTTGACGATCATCGTCAGCAAGATCGACAACAGCATGCCGACAGGGCCAAGCACCCAGCCCCACAACAGCAACGACAGCAGTACTATCACCGGCGACAGGCCCAGTGTCTGCCCCATGAACCTGGGCTCGATGATGCTGCCGATGACCGTGTTCACCACCACATAAAGCACCAGCGTAGCCAGCCCTTCAGGTATGCCCAGACCGAGGAAAGCGATCAGTACCGGCGGTGCCGCCGCCACAATGGAACCAATGGTCGGAATGAAGTTGAGCACGCCAGTCAGGACGCCCCAGAGAATCGGGAAGTCCACCCCTATTCCCCACAGGCCGACCCCGGTAATCAGGCCGGTGGCAAAGCTGCTAGTGGTCTTGATGGCCAGATAGCGGTTGACCGAGCGCAAGAACCTGCGCGTACGTACACGCACCCTTTTCCGGTCGGGAAAAGCAGCTTCGACCTTGTTGACGATCGAGCGTTCCTCCAGCAACAGGAACATGAACACCAGCAAGACAAAAAACGTATAGGCGGTAAACTGCCCCAATGCAGCGGCCGTATTGCGCGCCAGCCCGGTCAGGGTGCTTACATTGGGCAGCGGGATAGCGGTAGGAATAAACTCTTCCGGCACCCCATATCCGGTAGCCAATTCACGCAAAT
This sequence comes from uncultured Thiopseudomonas sp., assembly GCA_964555485.1. GTDB lineage: Bacteria > Pseudomonadota > Gammaproteobacteria > Pseudomonadales > Pseudomonadaceae > Thiopseudomonas. The sequence continues at coordinate 739 of CAZKTB010000210.1, forward strand.
ACAGCAGCTGCTCGGTCAGGCGTTCCTGGTACAGCGGTGCCTTCAGCACCAGGCTTTCCGAAGTGCCCTTGATGGCCAGAAACAGCAGGAAGAAAGAAAACCCCACCGTGGAAAACAGCAGGACAAAAGCCGCCCAGCCCGGCACGCCCTTGCTTTTCATCCAGGTCAGCGGCGGTATGCAGATAATGGCAAGAAAGGATGCCAGCAAAAAAGGCGTGATGATCGAACTGATGGCCTTCAGGCCGCCAATGATGATGACCATGGCAGCCAGGCCGAACAGCCACAGCCAGGAACGAGAAATGACAGTGCGTACCATGACGTTGCCCCGCTAAAAACACGGATCTTAGCATAAGGTTTGCATGATCCAAGGCGGCTTTGGTCGGCGATTGGTATCTTGATTTGTCACTCAAGCCAAACCTGGAATGTACTGTTGGCGGTTACCTGCATTAATAAGATGCAGATGTCAAAACCCGGCAAATGTGAAAACCTTATTTTTCAGCAGCCAGATGGCCTGTTTTGAGATAAATATCAGCTCCGCCCGACCCGGCGACAAGATCAGGCAGGTCACCAACAGGAAAACGCATCCAGCTACCCTGCTCATGGGTCTCGCCATCCAGCAGCATTTCACCATTCAGAACCAGCAGCTCAACACCACCCTCTACCAATTCAGCAAACAGAGCAGTGCCAGGCTTCAGGCGCTGTAAGCTAACCAGCTCGTGAGCACCCGCAAACAGCGGACAAACGTCCCGGTCTTTTTGTTGTTGCCAGTTGTTCTGATCCCGGGTATCGATGCGTACGTGGCACTGGTCCTGCGCAGACATCTGCCTGAGCTTGACGAAGATAAGCGCACCTTCACGACTAAAAGGCGCGTGATTGAAGCTGGCAGGATTACGCAGATACCAGCCTGCCGGGTAGTGCCCTCCAGCTTCCGAAAAAACTCCCGACAACACCAAAATCTCTTCACCGTCCGGATGGAAGTGGGCAGAAAAACTGGAACCCGGTGCATAGCGCACTATGCTGGTTGCACGTGCTTTCTCTGCCCCTACACGATCCAGCATCACACGCTCGACACCTTCCTTCGGCGAGGGACTCCACTGATATTGATTCGGCCTGACCGTGACGCGCCTGGAGAAATCTGCATTGACCAACATAAAAATTCCCGATCATTTTCAAACTGCCTGTACGGGCATGAGTGCCCGGACAGATGCCAATCATAAGCCGGGCAAGCCTGACAGGCCCAATAAAATCCAGTTTTACAGAGTTAAGGGCGCGATTTGGTCACGGTCCCAAATCACTCATAAACAGACAACTGAAATTTTCGGCAGACAAGAAAAAAGCCCTTGGCTTTCAACAAACCAAGGGCTTTAAAATATGGCGCAGTGGACGGGACTCGAACCCGCGACCCCCGGCGTGACAGGCCGGTATTCTAACCAACTGAACTACCACTGCGCGGTCTGTACAGCATGTCGCTGCAAACAGGCGGCGAATTTTAGCGCCTTTGTCCGGCAAGTCAAGCCAATAACCAAGCCGACCCGCCAGGGTACGCACTCCAGCCATGGTCAAACCGGCCAAAAACCTGCACACTTGCGCCTTTTATCAACAACCGCGGGAGCAGACTGGCCATGCGTTCGTTCATGATGATTCTGGGGCTGGGCTGGTGTCTGCTGGTCCAGGCCGGACAGCTGTCCTTCACTCGTGACGTTCAGCCGATACTGACAGACAAATGCGTCGCCTGCCACGCCTGCTACGACGCTCCCTGCCAACTCAACCTCGGCAGTGCCGAAGGCCTTGAGCGTGGTGCCAACAAGCTGCCCGTTTATAACGGCACCCGCCGCCTGGCACAGCAGCCGACACGGCTATTCGTTGATGCAAATAATGAAGGCGAGTGGCGTGATTTGGGTTTTTTTGATGTTCTGCAAGACAAGCAGCATCAATCCACCCTGCTGCAGATGCTCAGCCTGGCACGCCGGCATCCGCTTCCGGCTGACAACAGCAAACTGCCCG
>CAZKTB010000211.1:0-2673 GCA_964555485.1 uncultured Thiopseudomonas sp.
CTATCAAAGTGGATCAGGCGAAGCTCTGGTGGCAGCTGGTCGCACTTGCCGGCCAGCCAGTATGAGCGATGATAGATATCCTGCACGACATCCATCGGTATCAAGCGCATGGAATCTGTATACCCATGCTCCACGGCCACACGCTTGGTGATGCCGTACATGGTTTCACCGCCAGGGTCTGAAGGATGGTTCGCATATCCGCCTTCGTGCCTGAGCACGATCTTCAGTGCTTTTTCAAAATCCATTGCATTCTCCGCACACAAAAGCCCGATGTGCATCCGGGCTATAGCTAATAAGTCCGCTTTAAAGCGGGCCATGCGTTCTGAACCCAATCAGCATCAGCTTACATGAATAAAACCCTGTAAGGGCCGGAATTGGGCAAAGCTGTGTACGGTGTCTCTATGCAGGCGGGTCGAATACCGAAAAGCGGCTGCCGGGCTTGCGCTCAAGGAGCAAAACGCTGCCGATCTTTCAAAATTTACCCAAAACAAAAAGGGCAACCCTTCCGGATTGCCCTCTAAGTCCCGTGCTGGACGGGTATGTTTGGTAGGCACAAGTGGATTCGAACCACCGACCCCCACCATGTCAAGGTGGTGCTCTAACCAGCTGAGCTATGTGCCTTCGATGGCCGCATATACTACGGCCTAAAAATTATTTGTCAATAGCCAACAACATATTTATTAAATGCGGGTACCTATGACCTGTGGAATTCCGGTTGCCGACCCCACTGTTTCGCGTACGGCATTCCAGTCAATACGGGCGCCATCAGTGACATCAGCACGTGAATTGATCAGCTCCAGCACCAGCTGATGCTTGTCCACCACCGACGGTTCGCCATTGTCATCCAGCGGAATGTGGGCCTCCAGATAGAGGTCATCACCTTCCCAGCCAAGCTTGTACGGCTCGTTGATGATGCGCACCTTGGTGCCCACCGGAACCATGTCGGCCAGTTCCAGCACGTTCGGGTTGAGCATACGGAAGCAGCCATGGCTGACGCGCATGCCGATACCGAACTTCTTGTTCGAGCCGTGAATCAGATAACCGGGCAGGCCCAGGGTCAGCTTGTAGGGTCCCAGCGGGTTGTCCGGTCCTGGCGGCACATAGGCTGGCAGCGGGTCACCGGCTTCGGCATGCTCCTGCAAAATCGACTTGGGCGGGGTCCAGCCCGGGTTCGGGGTTTTCATCACGATGGACGTCGAGTTGACTGGCGAATCCCAGCCCTCGCGACCAATACCGATCGGATAGGTATAGACCACACCGGACTTGTGAAAGAAGTACAGGCGGTACTCGGCCAGGTTCATGACAATGCCGCTGCGCTCGACATCGGGCAGGACATAGCGGGTCGGTAAAACCACCTCGCGCCCTTCCCCTGGCAACCAGGCATCGATGAAGGGGTTGGCTGCCACCATTTCCAGATAGCCCAGGTGCCTGGCCTTGCCGATATCGGCAAAGGTGTCTTCATAGGCTGCATGATGGATCTGCACTTCACCAACCAGGTCATTGCCCGGCAGCGGCATCGGCCACTGGGCAGCCATGGCAGCCGCCTGCAGACCAAGGGCCATGCCGGCAACCACGCACAGGCGCAATCCTTTAAAAAACATCAGGGTCACCCCAGCTCAAATGGTTGATTTTCTTGTGCTGCTGCCTGCGCAACCACAGGGCTGCTCCAGCCAGGCATGGCATTGCGCCGCTGGGCGGCAATGGCGTCCCGGCAGCGCGGGCAAAATTGCTTGCCCTGCAACTTCTTGCGGTCCAGTACGTCCCAGCGCGGTCGTGACGGCAGCAACGCACCACAAAGCGTACGGTCGGCCGGCTGCGCCAGCGCCAGCTGGCGTTCGACACCATGCAGCCAGCCTTCACGGCAGCCGAACAGGTCCAATTGCTCGTCAACCTGCAAGACATGATATGCGTGTAATGACCAAAACGGGCGCGCCATACTGTACTCCGGATTCAAGTGCGCAACATTACCTGAAACAGCCCCCAGTTAAAAGATCCGGCCCGGTAACCCCATTGACAGTCATGCCATGGCGAATCAACATAGAACGATATTTTATGTTTTGGCCAGCTCCGGTTTCATTCCACAAGAATGCCGGTTTCAAGCAGGACAATCAGGCCTGCATCGCTGGCCCGGCCCGTCCAACACCATCAGGACAGTACATCCCGATATATTGCCAATGACCCCTTTTCACCCTGTTTAACAAAGCGAGTACGCATGAGTCTCTTTTCCGCCATTGAACTGGCCCCCCGGGATCCGATCCTGGGACTGAACGAAGCTTTCAACGCCGATACCAGAACCGACAAGGTCAACCTGGGTGTGGGTGTCTACTTTAATGAAGCTGGCAAGATCCCGCTGATGCAGGCAGTCGCCCAAGCTGAAGCGCTGCGTCAGGAGGCACAGGCAGCCCGTGGCTACCTGCCGATCGAAGGGGTTGTTGCCTACAGTACCGAAGTGCAGAAACTGCTGTTTGGTGCAGACTCTGCCCTGCTGGCCAACCAGCAAGTGGCTACCGTGCAGTCGATTGGCGGCACCGGTGCCCTGAAGCTGGGCGCAGACTTCATTCACACTCTGAACAGCAGTGGCGTAGTCGCCATCAGCAACCCCAGCTGGGAAAACCACCGCGCGCTATTCACCACCGCCGGCTACCAGGTACTGGATTACACCTATTACGATCC
>CAZKTB010000212.1:0-2660 GCA_964555485.1 uncultured Thiopseudomonas sp.
TTTGTCGGCGAGGTCACCCGGTAATGGCCGGCCCCGGTTTCGGCGATGTTCTCGGTGGTGCCATTGCTGCACTCCTGGCTCAGGGCATGGCCCCACTGGATGCCACATGTCTGGCCGTCTGGCTGCATGCCAGGGCAGGTGAGTTGCTGTCCGGTGAAGGGCGTGGAGCGGTTGCCAGCGATCTGCTGGTGCCAATGCGCAGTCTGCTGCAAGACTGGAGCCCAGTGACATAACCGCAGCAGCCGGACCGCGGCTGGTTCGGGTTGCGTGCAGGGAAGCAAGACCTTTAATCGGTTGATAATGATTCTCGTTTGCAGTATTTTGTGTATGGTTGCCAGCAAGCTGGCTATTTTTATTTCCTGAGAGACCTCCATGCACAGATTCCCCGTAAAGCCACTGTTGCTGGCTTGCCTGGCTGCCAGCAGCCAGCTTGTTCTTGCCGAAGAAGTAACCCTTGGCACTGATGTGATCACCGCTCGCGGTTACGCCAGTGACAGCTTTTCCACTCCGCAAGCCATTGAGGTGGCAGTACCGGACGCAACCAGCACCGGGCCGGCCGGCAATCTGTTGCGTGGCAAGCCGGGGCTGGCATTGCAGTCGGACGGAGCATGGGGGCAGAACCCGGTGTTGCGGGGCCTGAAGAAGGAAAGCGTGGTGGTGATGGTGGATGGCATCCGCATGAACTCGGCGCAGCCGCAGGGTGCGCTGGCGTCCTTCATGGATCTTGGTTTGCTGGATCGTGTCGAGGTGGTCAAGGGACCGGGCTCGGTACTCTATGGCAGCGGCGCCATGGGTGGCGTGGTCAATCTGTTGACTCCGGAGCCGCGCTTTAGCGACGAGGCCCGCATGGGCGGTCGTTTCGGTCTGTCGGCCAGTAGCGTCGACCGCGGTGTTGCCGGCGCACTGCTGGTGGATGCCAGCAATGCTGATCATGGTCTGGTTGCCGGTATTTCCGGACGTGATGTGGGCAACTACAAGAGTCCTGACCGGCGGGAAAAGCGTACCGGTTACGAGTCCGGTACTGCGCTGCTGAAATACCAGTACCGGCTGGCTGATGGCTATGTGCTGCGGGCCCACGCACAGTATCACCAGGACGAGGATGTCTGGTATCCGGGCTCGGCACGCGTAGGCGGCCAGCCGGGCGGAGCAGGCATTCCGGCCCCTTTGGGCAAGGTCACCATTCATTCGCCAAAGCAGACTCGCGAGCTCTATGGACTGGGGCTTGATGCCGACTTGTGGGGCGGCACCCTGTCGACTGATATCTACCGTCAGGAGGTGTACCGCGAGATCCGGGCATGGTCCGACAAATTGCGCCGCAATCATGTGCGCAATGATGTCAGCTTCATTACCCATGGCCTGCGCAGCCAGTGGAATGGTGCTGTTGGTGAGCACTGGCTGACTGTTGGGGGTGAAACCTGGCAGATGAAGGGCGACCCCGAGCGCTATATGCACAACAATGCGCCGCACTTTAATAACAATGTGCGTAATGATCCGTTCAAGGACGGCAAGCTGACGTCTTTCGGGCTTTATGTACAGGATGAATTCTCTCTGGGCACCACAGAGATTACGGCTGGGCTTCGTTACGATCGCAACAAGGGTACTGCCAAACAGAAAGGAGCCGGGGCTGCTGCACAGTACAGTGGACTGACCAGCACGGATAACAGCCTGTCCTGGTCGCTGGGTGCGCTGCAGCCGCTGACCGATACCCTGAACCTGTACGCAAGTGTTGGTCAGGCCTATCGTTCACCGGACATGCGCGAGCGCTTCGAAGACTCGGCTCGTGGTGATGGCTATTACCATGTCGGTAACCCAAAACTGGATCCTGAGCGTTCGACCAGTTTCGAGCTGGGCCTAAAGGGGCGGGATGGTCTGCAGAACTATCAGCTGGCGGCTTTTTATACCCGTATCAATGATTACATTGCCGGCCGGGTAACAGGACTGAACCATCCGCAAAACGGCTTGCCGCTCAAGCGCACTGAAAACCTCGACAAGGTCGTCATCTACGGTCTGGAAGGCAATCTGGAGCAGCCGGTCGGTGACTTCATCGTCGATGCAGGTTTCACCTGGCTGCGCGGCAAGAACAAGCAGGACAATGAGCCGCTGTATCAGACCCCGCCAGCAGAGGTGCGTCTGGGCATTGGCCAGCCGGCTGATCTTGGTTTCTCCTGGCATACGGGCGTGCGTGCGGTGGCCAGGCAAAACCGCATAGCCAGGAAATTCAGTAACGGCAGCGAAGACAAGACTTCCGGCTTTGTCACTGCCGATATCAACCTGGGCTACGGCTTTGGCAGTGTTGCCGGTCTCAAGTCCAGCCGTGTTGACCTGCAGCTGAGCAATCTGACCAACAAGAAGTATCACGAACACCTGACCGACGGTCTCAGCGGCTATGAGCTGAAAGCTCCGGGCCGGGGAGTGACCCTGGCGGTCAGCGGTAGTTTCTAAAGGATCAAGCGGCACAGGTCGCCACGCGTGTTGTGGTGGCTTGCCTGCCGGTTTGATGTCGCTTGATGACGGGTCTGCAAATGCAGGCCCGTTTTTTGTTGGCTTGTCTGTGGCTTTGCACCCGCATGCCAAGAGTCCAGAAGACTGGTTGGCTGCTTTTACCGAGTGCAGTACGGGTACTTTCCTGCATGCGCCAATGGACCCTGCGACTGCGCGCA
>CAZKTB010000213.1:0-2626 GCA_964555485.1 uncultured Thiopseudomonas sp.
TCCAGCCCGATCAGGAACAGCAGCACATACAGCCACCAGGAAATATTCAACAACAGCACGCCGGCCTGGCTGTCATGCCAGTGCAGACGGTAGGCAAAGGCGCCGAGTAGCACCAGGCCAAAGGCGATCAGGCATTCCTTGACCGGATACCAGAGCGCCTGCCAGCCGCCGCTGTCGTCATCCTGCACCGTGCTGCGCCGGTTCAGCGGCATGATGCAGACGAATACCACTGCGCTGATGGTGAAGGCATAGATGGCGGCCTGCTTGAGCACATGCATGCCGGAGGCGAAGCTGCTGAATGCCTCGCCCGATTCCAGGCCGATCACGAACAGTATTACCCAGACCACCGGCGTGATACCGCGGATCAGCCGGATGCTGAGGTTTTTTGGCAGACGCTTGCCCGCCACATAGCCGGCCAGCAGATACAGCACTATGGGCAGGACGGTATAAAAAATATTGGAAAGCTGGGACGACACGGAGCGGACTGGACTATTCGGGATGACGGGAAGACAGCAGGCCGATTTTTAGCCTGCTAGCGGCGCAGCACTATAACGCATGGGCGGGTTTTTTTATAGCCGGAGCCGGCGAGGACGGATGATGGCGGCAAAGCAGCTCTTTGCTGTATAGTATATATAAATGAATATTGATTGCCCTGAGTGGCAGGTGAGCTGATGAAAAAATTGCGCTGGCTGAACCAGAATCTCAGCCTCAGCATTCCGGTGTTTCTGGTACTGGGCCTGATTGCCGGTTTGCTGTTTCCCGTGCAGGGGCTGAGTGTGCTGATTGCACCCCTGACCCTGCTGATGGTGTACCCGATGATGGTGGGGCTGAGACCCAAACAGCTGCTTGAGTCGGGCCATGGCTCGGTGCAGTTCTGGGCCATGCTGATCAACTTCCTGGTGATTCCCTTTGTCGCCTTTGGCCTTGGCCGGCTGTTCTTTGCCGACCGGCCCGAGCTGGCACTGGGGCTGTTGCTGACAGCGCTGCTGCCAACCAGCGGCATGACCATCTCCTGGACAGGTTTTGCCAAGGGCAACGTGCCGGCAGCGATCAAGCTGACCATTGTCGGCCTGTTCCTGGGCTCTTTCCTGACTCCCTTCTATGTGCATTTTCTGCTCGGTGCCGAGTTGCCGATGAAGGTCGGGCTGGTGTTTCAGCAGATTCTGATGTTTGTCGCCATTCCGCTGGTGGCCGGTCAGCTGACCAGGGGCTTCCTGATCCGCCGTTATGGTCAGGACAGTTTCCAGAAAAACATTGGTCCGAACTTTCCCGTGCTTTCGACGCTGGGCGTACTGGGCATTGTCTTTGTCGCCATGGCCCTGCAGGCGAAAAACCTGATGCAGTCGCCTGTGCTGGTGCTCTATATCTTCGTGCCGCTGTTGCTGCTGTATGCCATCAACTATGTGGTCAGTACGCTGGTGGCGCGCAAGACCATGCATCGCGGCAACGGCATTGCGCTGGTTTACGGTACGGTGATGCGCAACCTGTCGATTGCGCTGGCGCTGTCGATGACGGCTTTTGGCGAGGCGGGTGCCCAGGCGGCGTTGCTGATTGCACTGGCCTATATCATCCAGGTGCAGTCGGCAGCCTGGTACGTCAAGCTGACCGGACGGATCTTTCCGCAGGAAGCGGAAACATCGTAGAAGGCAGTGGATATCTTGCAAAAGGGCCTGTGTTTACAGGCCCTTTTGCCGTCAGGCTTGCTACATTTCACTGACCAGACACTGCACCAGCTCTGCCGCCGGCATGACGCGGCTGCGGCTGGCGGAGGTGCCGGCCCAGTAGGGAGCAAAATCCTGACTGCCTTTTGCCACTGCTGCAGTATGCAGTGCCTTGGCCGCGCTGTAGGCCTGCGGATAGCCGGCCAGTTCGTCTGCATGCGGGCCGATTTCGCGGTGACTGCGGTTGACCATGCCGCGGGCCGGCCGGCCGGAGAAAATAGCCGTTACTGCGGTTTCGCCGGCTGCCGGTGACAGCAGCTGTTCGCGGTAGGCAGCGGGTGCGGCAGATTCAGGGCAGCTGATGAAGGCGGTGCCCAGCTGCGCCGCGCTGGCACCTGCCTGCAGTACACGGGTAACGTCGCAGCCATCCATCAGACCGCCGGTGGCGACTATTGGCAAACTGGTAGCATCTTTCAGCTGTGCCAGCAGCTCATCCAGCAACAGGCCGGACTCCTGCTTCGGATCGAACAGGCCACGGTGACCACCTGCTTCATAACCCTGGGCGACAATGGCATCCAGCCCTGCTGCCTCGATGGCTCGGGCCTCATCCACACAGGTGGCGCAGCCCATCAGATAGATGCCGGCATCCTTCAGTGCCGCGATGGCTTCGGCACCCGGCAAACCGAAGTGGAAGCTGACTACGGCCGGACGCTCTTCCAGCAGCATGTCGAGCATGGCTTCGTTGTCGATAAAACTGTCGTAGCCGGCGTCCAGCGCTGCGGGTGGCTCGGCATCAAATTCGGCAAACCAGGGTTGCAGCCGCTTGAGCCAGTTGCTCTCGCGCTGCGGATCGGCCGGATCGGCCAGATGGCAAAAGAAGTTGACGTTGAACGGCTGGTCGGTCAGTTTTCTGGTCTGGCGGATCTGCTCGCGGGCGGTCTCTACCGAGGCGTTGCCCAGCCCTA
>CAZKTB010000214.1:0-2587 GCA_964555485.1 uncultured Thiopseudomonas sp.
ATGATCTTGTTCACTTCCCGGATAGTTCAGTAAATAAAAAACGGTAGCATGCCCGGCCGACAAACTGACGGCCCGGAGGATGCCGACCGGATTGAGCGGTCGTCCCGAAAACGATTGATTATATCGCTTTCCACGTCTGGCGACCATTCCTGCCAACTACAGCCGTGGTCGGCTTTTCGTCACGCTGTCTTTACCCAACCAGCCCTCAATCCCTGCCGCAGCTTCCACGCAACCCGTACCCATCAAAAGCAAGGCCATATTTGAGTCGGATCAAGCTTTGCTGTTTAATAGCTTGTCAGCCGTTTTCAGCGGACCATTGCTGCCGCCTGCAATCGCACCATGCCTTGCCGGCAGTCAGTTTTTGGTATCGCGAGAACTCCGGTTGTCGACACATGCCTCCCTTCTTTATTTATTCGTTAATGAGCTGGTTAAACATGTCAAAATCTCTTTACCTGGTTACTGCAATACTTCTGGCCGCAGCCACAACAGCCCAGGCCGTCTCTCTCTTCGCCGATCTGTCGGCATTTTCCGTTATCGGCCTGGTTCTAACCGCAGCCGCCTTGCTAGTTTTTCTGTTCAGCGCCGGGCAATCCGCCTCTGCAACAACTACCGAACACAGCCCCCGGGCTGCAACCGAAACCTTTGACAACCATGATTACGATGACAGCGACCGCGAAACCGGTACCGTGAAGTGGTTCAACACCACCAAGGGCTTCGGCTTTATCTCCCGGGATAATGGTGACGATATCTTTGTTCACTTCCGCGCCATTCGCGGCGAAGGCCACCGCATCCTGATCGAGGGCCAGCGCGTCGAGTACAACGTGGTATCCCGTGAAAAAGGCCTGCAGGCCGAAGATGTTGTCGAGGTTTCCGCCTGACATTTCCCTCCGGCTGGCGGCAAACCAAGCATTGCAGCCAGCCTTTTTATCCGGATGCGACACCGCACCACCCCGCCACTCAGGAATTCGCTCACATTCCTGCCCCAACCAGCTGATATGACAGCGCTTTTCGTCACATAACCATAAGCAGAGCAGCAGTCATACAGTTGCCTTCGCCCATTCCGCCTGCCGCGTTTTCAGCAAACTTCATATCCCGTTGAACTATTTTTGCGTAAGATACGCGGTTTGCCCGCACAGGCAGGCAATGATGTTTTCGCAAAATGACTGTATAAAAACTACAACGGTGTGAGCATGACACAACAAACAAACACTTATATCCCTTCCTATCTCGATGCAGAAAACCCCGGTCCATGGGGCATCTTTCTTGAGCAGGTGGATCGCGTCACTCCCTATCTGGGCGAGCTGGGCAAGTGGGTAGGCACCCTCAAGCATCCCGAGAAAATCCTGGTGGTGGACGTACCGGTCCGGCTGGATGACGGCAGCATTGCCCACTTTGAAGGGTATCGTGTACAGCACAGTCTCAACTGCGGCCCCGGCAAGGGCGGTATTCGCTACCACCAGGACGTGACCCTGTCCGAAGTGATGGCACTGTCAGCCTGGATGTCGGTAAAAACTGCCGTGGTCGGCCTGCCATACGGCGGCGCCAAGGGCGGCATCCGCTTCAACCCGCGCAAGTATTCAAAAAGCGAAGTGGAGCGCATCACCCGTCGCTACATCAATGAAATCAGCGACTTCATCGGTGTTGAAAAGGACATTCCCGGTCCGGACGTCAACACCAACGCCCAGACCATGGCCTGGATGATGGATACCTATTCCATGAACGCCGGCAAGGACTGCCCGGGCATTGTCACCGGCAAGCCGATCGCCATTGGCGGTAGCCTGGGTCGTGTCGAAGCCACCGGCCGTGGCGTGTTCATTGTTGGCGTGGCTGCGGCCCGTGATGCCGGCCTGGACCTGAGCGGCGCCCGTGTCTGCATCCAGGGCTTCGGCAACGTTGGCAGCACAGCTGCCCGCCTGTTCTGCGAGCTGGGCGCCAAGGTAATTGCCGTACAGGACCACACCGGCACCGTTTACAACCCGGACGGCCTGCAGATCGATGCCCTGATGGAGCATGTCAACACTCACGGTGGCGTCGCCGGTAAAGCCAATGTGGAAAGCATCTCTGATGACGAGTTCTGGGAGATCGAGTCCGACATCCTGATTCCGGCCGCACTGGAAGGCCAGATTACTGCCGACAACGCCGGCAAGATCAAGACCCGCATCATTGTCGAGGGCGCCAATGGCCCGACCACGCCGGAAGCTGATGATATTCTCAACGCCAACGGCATAACCGTGGTACCTGACGTGCTGGCCAACGCCGGCGGCGTGACTGTCAGCTATTTCGAATGGGTGCAGAACTCGGCCAACTTCTACTGGAGCGAGGAAGAGATCAAGCAGCGCCTGGAAACCATCATGGACAACGCCTATAACGCCGTGTCCGCCACGGCTTCCGAGCACGGGGTCACATTGCGTACCGCAGCCTTCATCACCGCCTGTACCCGCATCCTGCAGGTACGCGAGCTGCGCGGCCTGTATCCCTGATACTGGAGTTCAACCAGCAGCATGCAAGTGATGATCATTACTTGCATGTTGCACAGAACTCACCACAACGTCGGGGACGGGTGAAGTAAACCTTGCAACGCCATGGA
>CAZKTB010000215.1:0-2550 GCA_964555485.1 uncultured Thiopseudomonas sp.
CGCCAGCATGGGCGCGCTGCTGCTGGCTGGCGGTGCCGCCGGCAAGCGTTTCTGCCTGCCGCATTCACGGGTGATGATCCACCAGCCGCTGGGCGGCTTCCGTGGCCAGGCGTCCGATATTGAAATCCATGCACGCGAGATTCTTTACATCCGCGAACGCCTGAACCAGGTACTGGCCCATCATACCGGCCAGCCGCTGGACGTGATTGCGCGGGATACCGACCGTGACAACTTCATGAGTGGTGATGAAGCGGTCGAATACGGCCTGATTGACCAGGTGGTAAGCAAACGTTGAAGCCTTGCCCGCAATGGCGGGCAGTGCTGACGAAGCAGGATAAGTGAATGACAAACATGCAAAAAGGCGAAGACAAGGGCAAGCTGCTGTACTGCTCTTTCTGTGGCAAGAGCCAGCACGAGGTACGCAAGCTGATTGCCGGTCCTTCCGTGTTTATTTGTGACGAGTGTGTCGATCTGTGCATCGAGATCATCCGTGAGGAAACCGAAGAGGCAGCCGGCGAGGAAAGTTCCGACAAGCTGCCGACTCCGAAAGAGATCAGCGCGGTACTGGACCAGTACGTGATTGGCCAGGAAAAGGCCAAGAAAGTGCTGGCCGTAGCGGTCTACAACCACTACAAGCGTCTGCACAGCCGCGAGCGCAAGCGTGACGACGTCGAGCTGGGCAAGAGCAACATCCTGCTGATCGGTCCGACCGGCTCGGGCAAGACCCTGCTGGCGCAGACCCTGGCACGCCTGCTCAATGTTCCTTTCACCATTGCCGATGCCACCACGCTGACCGAGGCCGGCTATGTCGGTGAGGATGTGGAGAACGTCATCCAGAAACTGCTGCAGCAGTGTGACTACGATGTGGAAAAGGCCCAGATGGGCATCATCTATCTGGACGAGATCGACAAGATCACCCGCAAGTCGGAAAACCCGTCGATTACCCGCGACGTCTCCGGTGAGGGCGTGCAGCAGGCACTGCTCAAGCTGATCGAGGGCACTGTAGCCTCGATTCCACCACAGGGCGGCCGCAAGCATCCGCAGCAGGAATTCCTGCAGGTGGATACCTCCAACATCCTGTTCATCTGTGGCGGTGCCTTTGCCGGTCTGGAAAAACTGATCCAGGCCCGCTCCGAGAAGGGCGGCATCGGCTTTGGTGCCGAAGTGCGCAGCAAGGAGCTGGAGAAGAAAATCGGTGAAACCCTGCTGGAAGTCGAGCCGGATGATCTGGTCAAATTTGGCCTGATCCCCGAGCTGATCGGCCGTCTGCCGGTGATCGCCACACTGGAAGAGCTGGACGAGGAAGCGCTGGTACGCATTCTCTGTGAGCCGCGCAACGCCCTGATCAAGCAGTATGCCAAGCTGTTTGACATGGAAGATGTCGAGCTGGAATTCCGCCCGGACGCATTGCAGGCTGTGGCCAAGCGCGCCCTGGAGCGCAAGACCGGCGCCCGCGGTTTGCGCTCGATCCTCGAGGAAACCCTGCTGGATACCATGTTCGAGATCCCGTCTGCCGACAATGTCAGCAAGGTGGTCATCGATGAAAGCGTGATCAAGGGCGAGTCCGAGCCGATGATGATCTACGGCAAGGACGAGTTGCCGAAAGTATCATCCGAGTCCTGATCCTGATCAGTACAAAAAGGGCCCTAGCGGCCCTTTTTGCGTCCATGGGACTTTTTGCAGACGGATTGCCGCTATTTGCACCGGGCTGCCGACCATCAGACCGGATATCAGGCAAGGTAACCGGTTAGACTGCCAGCAGTGTTTTGCCGCTGCGGCCCGGCTGCGGTTGCTGTCTTGTTCCAGCCTCCTTGTATTTGCACAAACAGCCCCCATATCTGGACAAAGTGTTTTTATGCGGTTTGCACCGCCGGTGAGTATGTTTATGAAGACAATGATTGAATTGCCCCTGTTGCCCCTGCGCGATGTGGTGGTTTATCCGCACATGGTGATCCCCCTGTTTGTCGGGCGACCCAAGTCAATCAAGGCGCTAGAGGCAGCCATGCTCGGCGACAAGCAGATTCTGCTGGTGGCGCAAAAAGATCCGTCCACCGATGACCCTGAGCTGGATGAAGTACACCAGCAGGGTACTGTTGCCAATATCCTGCAGATGCTGAAACTGCCCGACGGTACCGTCAAGGTGCTGGCCGAGGGCAAGTCGCGCGGCCGGGTTCTGGCCAGCCTGGGTGACGATGATGGTTACCTGATGGTCGAGGCCGAGACGGAGCAGGAGCCGGAAAGCCTGGCCGAGGTGGAGAACACCGTATTGCGCCGCGTACTGCTCGACCAGTTCAAGGAATACGCCAAGCATGGCCGCAAGGTGCCTGCCGAGTTCATCAGCAGCCTGGCCGATGTCGAGGATGTATCCCGCCTGACCGACTTGATCGCAGCCCAGATGAGCCTGCAGCTGGAACAGAAGCAGGAAATTCTCGAGCTGGACGAAATTGTGCCGCGCACCGAAAAACTGATGGAATTTCTCGATGCCGAGCTCGACCTGCAGCGGATGGAAAAGCGCATCCGTGGCCGCGTCAAGAAGCAGATGGAGCGCAG
>CAZKTB010000216.1:0-2539 GCA_964555485.1 uncultured Thiopseudomonas sp.
CGCCAGCGCGGTCAGGGAGTGTTTGAAAAAACTCATTTTGTTACCTGTCAGTTAAATGGCGGGAGTTGTTTTAGATGCACTAGAAGCTTGCCTTTTCGCAAGCAGCTGTGCGGACGGGTAATACAAACTCCGCAAAGACGCCGTAAATACATCCATGTAGGTTCCCGGTCGCCATTCTTGGCGACCAAGGCTTTGCTCCGCTTGTATTACCCGTACGCTGCACCGATCTCAGCAACCCGGTTTCAGGCCCAGCTTGCGCCACATGGTTTCCATCAGACACCAGCGGGTCAGGCCGCTCTGGAAAATGTTGGCACCCACAAACAATGTGAAGGCCAGGAACCACTCGCTGACAAACCAGGGGCTGGATGGGGCTCCCAGCGCCAGGCTGAGCATGATGAAAAGTCCGGCGATTACGCGTACCAGTTGCCATGAAGTCATGATGTTTCTCCTTGTGGAATGATTTTGTGCAGTTTGTTGCGGTAGGCGGCGTAGTACAGCAACGGGATCACCACAAGGGTGAGAACCGTGGATACCAGTACGCCAAAGATCAGGGAAATGGCCAGGCCGTTGAAGATGGGGTCATCAAGGATGAACAGCGCACCCAGCATGGCGGCCAGGCCGGTCAATACAATGGGCTGGGCGCGGGTGATGGCCGAGTTGACCACCGCTTGCTCGAAACGCTGGCCCGCTTTCAGCTCTAGGTTGATGAAGTCCACCAGCAGGATCGAGTTGCGCACTATGATGCCGGCCAGCGCGATCATGCCGATCATGCTGGTGGCGGTGAACTGTTGGCCCAGAATGGCATGACCGGGCATCACGCCGATGATGGTCAATGGAATGGGTGCCATGATCACCAGCGGTGTCAGGTAGGACGAGAAGTGCGCTACCACCAGCAGGTAGATCAACAGAATACCCACCGCATAGGCGGCGCCCATGTCGCGGAAGGTTTCATAGGTGATCTGCCATTCGCCATCCCATTTCAGTGCGTAATTGCGCCAGGGATCGCTGGGCTGGCTGATGAAGTACTCATCGATTGGCGTGCCGGCCGGCGTGATGATCTGGCCGATTTCGCTGCGCGCCCAGAACATGCCATACAGCGGGCTGTCCACCTGGCCTGCCATGTCGGCCATGACAAAGTGCACCGGCAGCAGGTCCTTGTGGAACACCGGCTGCTCGCGCAGACTGTCGCTGATATTGACCAGCTCTTCGATGGCGATCAGTGTGCCATTACGGCTGCGTACTTTCAGTTGCAGCAGGGCGTTGAGGTCGCCATGCAGTTCGGGACGCAGCTGCAGGTAGGCCGAGGCCGGATACTTGCTGCCATCATGCAGCCAGGCGGCATCCTCACCGTGCAGACCAGCCCGTAGCGTAGCGACAATGTCGGCCTGGGCCACACCCAGCTGACTGGCCTTACTGCGGTCGATCACCAGCAGTTTGCGTGGCGCTTCGGCAATGGCGCTGTCGTCAAGATCGACCACACCGCCCACATTCTGCAGCGCCGCCAGCACCGCATCACCTACCGCCTTGCGGCCTTCAAAGGTCGGGCCGTAGATTTCGGCAACAATGGGAGCCTGCACCGGCGGACCCGGCGGCACCTCCACCACCTTGACGTTGGCACCATGGGCCAGGCCGATGCGCTGCAATTCGGGGCGCACACGGGTGGCGATGGCGTGGCTCTGATCCTTGCGTTCGGATTTGTCGACTAGGTTGACCTGAATGTCGCCGCTCTCGCTGGCACTGCGCAAGTAATACTGGCGCACCAGGCCGTTGAAGTTGATCGGCGAGGCGGTGCCAGCATAGCTCTGGTAGTTGGTCACTTCCGACACCGTTGCCAGATAAGCGCCCAGCTCGTCGAGCACTGCCTGGGTCTGCTCCAGCGGTGTGCCGGCGGGCATGTCCACTATCACCTGAAACTCTGATTTGTTGTCAAAAGGCAGCATCTTCAGCAGTACCAACCCGGTCACCGGCAAGGCCATGGACATGCCGATCAGTCCCATGACACCAAGGCCAAGGAAGAAGCGGTTGCGCACGCCCTTTTTCGCATCGAGAAACGGGCGGAAGATGGCAGTGAACAGACGGGTCAGGAAAGCCGGCAGGCGGCCCTTTTTCTGCTCTGCAGTGCTGTCCTGCTGTTTGCCGCTGTTATGCGGCTTCAGCCACAGCCTTGCCAGCCAGGGTGTCAATGTGAAGGCAATCGCCAGTGACAGCACCATGCCCATGCTGGCATTGATCGGGATCGGGCTCATGTAGGGCCCCATCAGGCCACTGACAAAGGCCATCGGCAACAGGGCGGCAATCACGGTGAAAGTGGCCAGAATGGTCGGGCCACCGACTTCGTCGACTGCTGGCGGAATCAGCTCCATCAGCTTCTTGCCGGGATTGAGCTGCATGTGGCGGTGGATGTTTTCCACCACCACGATGGCGTCATCCACCAGGATGCCAATGGAAAAGATCAGCGCAAACAGCGAGACCCGGTTCAGGGTAAAGCCCCAGGCCCAGGAGGCAAACAGGGTTGCTGCCAGAGTCAGGCCGACGGCCA
>CAZKTB010000217.1:0-2526 GCA_964555485.1 uncultured Thiopseudomonas sp.
GGCTGCCAGGGGCAGATGCAATATCGCTCGGCCACCCGGCAACGCGGGCAACGCACCAGCAAGGCGCCACGGGCGGCAAAGGGTTTCTGGCTGCGGGCCAGTCGCGCGGCGCGCAGACGGGCTACGGCATGGGACATCGGTTGCTCCAAAAAGCGGTCACCTTAACACGTCTTTTGTACGAACGGGCTTGCCCATGAGAAACCCGCCTATCGCTGTCGCGGGCAAGCCCGCTCCCACAATCAGGCCGTGCCCGACAACAGGGTCCCATGTGCGAATGAATTCGCACCCACATGGCAAAGCAATTATCACCGTCATGCCTGCGCTTGACGCGGGGATCTCCCGGTCCCGTGCCACGATTTTGGAGATCACCCGATCAAGTCGGGTGATGACGGAGAAAGTACAAGCGGGCTTGCCCGTGAGAAACCCGCCTACCGCTGTCGCGGGCAAGCCCGCTCCCACAATCAGGCCGTGCCCGGCAACAGAACCCGATGTGTGAACATATGAGCACCTGTAGGTCCGAATTTATTCGGACAAGCCCGGCAAGGCCGGGCAGCAGGGCCCAGCGTGCGAACATATGAGCACCTGTAAGTCAGCGCTTCGCCTCCTCTTCATCCAGCTCCTCATAGCCGGTAATCATCGCATGCACGTACTCATAGAACGGCTTGCCGGTAAAGGCCAGATAGACGTGGGCAATGAAGAATACCAGCATGGCAAAGGCTGCCGCGGTATGCACGATCGCCACCGGTGCCAGCGTCAGCCAGCCCAGCCCCTGCTGTGGCCAGTAGGGGTACAGCAGGTAGAGCATGCCGCTGATCCAGATCACTGGTGAAATCAGCAGTTTGAACGCCAGGTAGGCCAGCCGCTGCAGCGGGTTATGCTTGGCGCTGAGCGACTTTTTATAGGGTGTTTCCTCGTTCTGGAACATGCCGAAGGCGTAGTAGCGCACCATGGCAGTCAGCTTCTCGGTGGTCGGTATGTACTGGCGCCACTCGCCGGTGGTGAAGTGCCAGAAGATCGCAAACAGCCAGAGGGCGATCAGCAGCAAGGCCATGACGATGTGGGCGTTCACCGCCGTTTCAAAACCGAGCCAGCTGTAGCTGGAGTGGATCTCGAAGCCGGTCAGCATCAGGCCGATGATCAGCGCTGCCTGCGACCAGTGCCAGAAGCGTTCGAACCTTTTATAAACCATGACCTTCATGCGCGCTTCCTCCTGAAAATGATGCGGCCCAGCAGGTGTATCAGCACCCCGGCCAAAGCGGCCCAGATAGCCCAGGTACCCAGACGGTCAACCCATACCGAGGAATCGCGCCCCGGCATGTAAAAGCCCTTCAGCTCGGCCAGACGGCCATCACGGGCATGACAGGAGTCGCACTGCAGCGCCTGCTCCTTGGGTGCCACCATGTGGGTGATGGGCCAGAACATCTCGTTGTCGACAAAACCGTGCTCGCCACTGAACTGATCCTGTGCTGCACCGGTTGCCACGGCATCGGCCTGGCCAACCACCAGCGCCTTGACCCAGTTGAAGTTGGTCCAGAGCGCATCATCACCATCCGGGCCAAACACGTTGGTCGCCAGCAGGCGGCTGGTCTGCTTGTCATAGGGCTGTTTGCCGGTCATGCGCTTGAACGGCCAGATGCGTGAATCCGGGTCGTCATGACTGCCCTTGACCTTGTTGATCGACACCCGCTTTTCCGGATCTATCTCGTCATCCAGCATGGTGTACTCGACCTGGCCGTCAAACCAGCGGTAGACCGGCGGTACATTGACCTCGTTGCGGAATACGCCCTTGTGGTTGGCATAAGTCATCCAGCCATTTTCGTCATACTCGAAATACAGCACCGGCTTGCCTTTGGCATTCAGCACCAGCTCACCGTTTTCGTCCCGCTTCATCTTGGTACCTGCCTGCGACCAGTCCCAGTACATCTTGGTCGGCACACCGCCACGGGCAAACTCGGGAATATGACAGGTCTGACAGGCAACCTTGTCGGTGTGGTCATTGAGTTTATTGTTGACGCCAAAGTCGTGCGGCTTGTCGCCATGACAGGACTCGCAACTGGCTCGACCGCCATGGCTGCTGCCGGGAACGTCGATGCCGTGGGTATCCTTGGCTTCCATGGCATAGCGGCTGCCGGCTACGCTGTGTTCGTCCGAGGTGTGGCAGGTGGCACAACTGAAGTTGAGGCCGTCCGCATCCATATGCACATCCAGCGCCCGGTCGGGATTGATCAGCGAGCTGTCCAGGTCACCGTGCTTGACCCCGTCACCACCACCCCCGAAGAAGTGACAGCTACCGCAGTTCTGGCGGCTGGTCTGGCCGACATTGCGCGCCACCTCGCCCAGATCGACTTTTTTCACCGGGCGTTTGTTCTCTATCTTGTACTCACCGTTGACCAGCACATCCTCGTAGGCAGGATGACCGGCACCGGCCTCGGTTTTCAGATAGGTGGCGGTGGTGTCGTGACAAGCCAGACAGTCGACGTTCTGCTCGGCAGTGAAGTCGAAGTCCTTGTCTTCCCAGCCATAACC
>CAZKTB010000218.1:0-2519 GCA_964555485.1 uncultured Thiopseudomonas sp.
CCAGATTTTGATATTTGCTCTCGGGACCATTTTGGGCTCTGAGTGCCGCCTTCGGGGGGCGGCACTCTATCCAACTGAGCTACGGGTGCGTGGCGCGGATTATACACAAATTGCCTGCTGCCGTAAGCCCCGTTTTATCACGCTCCGACATGCAATGCATGCCAGCATCAGCCCCTGCCCCGCTCAGCTCGTTATCAGAAAACATGGCTGAACCATCACTTCGGGGCTGCAACCAGCCCGCTAGCATTGCTTTTTCGCTATCTGCCCACCGTCCGGCTGAACCTGCAGGCGCTGCTGTATGGCGGTATCGCCCTGCTATTTGTTGTCCTGCTGCTGATCCTGCTCGCTTACAAGCGCTGCAAACGCCGCTGATTCCTGCCTCCAAGCCAGTCCTGCAGCCCGTTGCAGGGCTGGCTTTCCTGCCAAAATTGCGCCAGATCATTCTCCCGCCCCGTTTACCGTTTTTTTACACTCTCCCAAAGATAATCATTCTCATTTGTGCTATGCTGCGCGCACTTTTACGGAGGCCCATTCCATGTCTGATTTGAATCGTCGTACTTTTTTGCGCAACAGCCTGCTGGTCGGTGGCGGCCTGATGCTGGGCATGCCTGCCCTGAACCTGGCCAACGCGGCCAAAGTGCAAACCCTGACCCTGTACAGCGGCCAGCATGAAAAAACCACCCAGGCCATTGTCGACGCCTTCACCAAGGCCACCGGCATCCAGGTGAAGATCCGTGCCGGCAACAGCATCCAGCTGGCCAACCAGATTCTTGAAGAGGGCAAGCGTTCGCCTGCCGACGTGTTCTATTCGGAAGAAAGCCCGCCCGTAGCCGCACTGGCCGAGCGTGACATGCTGGCCCAGCTGCCACAGACAACCCTGGACCAGGTGCGTGAAACCTACCGTGCCACCGATGGCACCTGGACCGGCATCACCGCCCGTTGTCGCGTTACCGTATTCAACCCGGACCTGGTTGACGAAAGCGAGCTGCCTGCCTCCATCATGGACATGGCGACCGAAGTCTGGAAAGACCGTGTTGCTTTCGTACCTACCAGTGGTGCTTTCCAGCAGCAGATTGTTGCCATCAAGCACCTGCTGGGCCGTGATGCGGCACTGGACTGGCTCAAGGGCCTGAAGAAATATGGCCGCATCTACAACAACAACATGGCCGCCATGCGTGCCGTGGAGCGTGGTGAAATCGCCACCGCGCTGGTCAACAACTACTACTGGTACATCGTCGCCCGCGAGCAGGGTGTGGACAACATGAAGTCACGCCTGCACTTCTCCGGCCCGCAGGACCCGGGCGCACTGATCACCGTATCCGCTGCCGGCGTACTGAAAACCGCCAAGAACATGGACGCAGCCCAGAAGCTGATCGCCTTCATGACCAGCATCGAGGGCCAGAAAGTCTATGCCGGTGGCGTGGCCGAATGGCCGATGAACCCTGCGGTCGAGTCCACCTTCGACATCAAGCCGTTTGATGATCTGCAACCACCTGCCGTGAACCCGGCCAACCTGGGTGGTGCGGACGAGGCCCTGCAACTACGCCGGGAGGCTGGTCTGGCTTGATCGCATCCGCAGTCCGGACTGGCAGGCGCAATCCGCTGCGCCAGTCCTGGATGGTCTGGGCGGCACTGATTCCAGTCACCCTGGTGGTGCTGCCGGTCATCTATATCTTCATTCGTACAGCTCAGCTGGGCGCCCATGGTGCCTGGGCTGAGCTTTTTCGTGCGCGCAACCTGGAGCTGCTGCTCAATACCCTGATCCTGGCCGGCGGTGTCACCTCGCTGGCGGTGGTGTTCGGCCTGTCGGTGGCCTGGTGCGTGGAGCGCAGCAACCTGCCCGGCCGCAACTGGCTGCGGGTGGTGGCCGGTCTGCCGCTGGTGGTGCCTGCCTTCGTCGCCAGCTATGCCTGGTCGTCGATTGATGTGATGTTCCAGAACATGCTGGGTGCCATTCTGATTCTGGCACTGGCCAAGTATCCGCTGGTGTATCTGCCGGTGGCCGCTTCCCTGCGCAACACCGACCCCGGCTTCGAAGACGTGTCGCGCTCGCTGGGCAAGGGCCCCTGGCGCACCTTCTTCTCTGCCCTGCTGCCACAGCTGATTCCGGCACTGGGCGGTGGCGCACTGCTGGTCGGTACCCACATGTTTGCCGAGTTTGGTGCGCTGGCCCTGCTACGGGTACAGACCTTCACCACCGCCATTTTTGAAAGCTATGAACTGCAGTTCAACAGCTCGGCGGCGGCCATGCAGTCCATGGTATTGCTGGCCCTCTGCGTGCCGCTGATCTGGATGGAAATCAAGCTGCGTGGCGGCCGCAACGTGGCCCGGGTCGGCAAAGGCAGTGCGCGCCGGGCCAAGCTGGTGCAGCTGGGCGGCTGGACGATTCCGGTACTGCTGGGCTTCACCCTGCTGTTTGCACTGTCGCTTGGCGTGCCCTTCTTCATGTTGAGCTACTGGCTGCTGACCGGTGCCTCCGTGGGTGTCGGCTACGAAAAAGTCTGGCCGGCCATTCAGGG
>CAZKTB010000219.1:0-2468 GCA_964555485.1 uncultured Thiopseudomonas sp.
GGCGCACCAGCTGCTGGCGCTCGCTGTCGGTCAGCGGTCCGACTCTTGACTGGGGTGGTGCGATGGCGACTTTCTGCACCATGCTTGGTGTGCCCCGGTCTTCCAGGGTGGCAAACAGCGCTTCACCAATACCCAGCTCGGTTAGCTCCTGCAGGGTATTGATATCCGGATTGGGGCGGAAACCGTCAGCCACTGCCTTCAGGGATTTCTGCTCGCGGGCAGTGAAGGCACGCAAGCCATGCTGGACGCGCAGGCCGAGTTGGGCCAGTACTGCATCGGGCAGGTCGGCCGGCGACTGGGTAACAAAATACACGCCGACGCCCTTGGAGCGGATCAGGCGCACCACCTGCTCGATGCGGTCTTGCAGCGCCTTGGGTGTGCCCTTGAACAGCAGGTGGGCTTCGTCAAAGAACAGCGCCAGCAGCGGCTTGTCGGCGTCACCGCGTTCGGGCAGCTGTTCGAACAGCTCCGACAGCAGCCAGAACAGGAAGGTGGCATACAGCTTGGGTGCTTCATGTACCAGGCGGGTGGCATCCATGATGTGGATCATGCCACGGCCGTCAACCGAGGGTTGCAGGATGTCGCCCAGCTGCAGTGCCGGCTCGCCGAAGAACTGGTCGGCCTGCTGTTGCTCCAGCGTGGCCAGCTTGCGCAGCAGGGCATTGGCCGACTGGCGGGTGAACAGGGCTTTGTCATCACCCAGCACCTCGGGGGCGTCCAGCAGGTGGGTGATCATCGCCTTGAGGTCTTTCATGTCCAGCAGCAACAGGCCTTCACGGTCGGCCACCTTGAAGGTGGTGTAGAGCACCGCCTGCTGGGCGTCGGTGAGCTCCAGCAGGTTGGCCAGCAGCAGCGGGCCCATGTCGCTGATGGTGGTGCGCAGCGGGTGCCCCTGGCTGGCGAATACATCCCAGAAACAGGTCGGATAGCCTTTCGGTGAGTGCTGCAGCCAGTCCATGCTGGCAATGCGCTCGGCGATCTTGCCGGACGGGCTGCCGGCAGCGGCGATACCGCTCAGGTCACCCTTGACGTCTGCGGCAAACACGGCAACGCCGGCATCACTGAACTCTTCTACCAAACGCTGCAGGGTGACGGTTTTCCCGGTGCCTGTGGCGCCGGCAATGATGCCGTGGCGGTTGGCCAGTCGCAGTGAGTGGCCGACGGGTTCGCGGGTCAACAGGTTTTCACCCAGGGTGAGCAGGCGTGGTTGGGTCATGATCTCTCTCGTATCCGGATCGGCTGAAAATGTGTGTCGGCAAGCTTAGCAAAAAAGCTGTGGCCGGACTGCGCTTTGCGCCATGACCGAGGCACCTCAGTCTTGTAGCTCGAACGGGCGGATGCGTTCTCTGGTGTCCGGGTGACTGGACAGCATGCGCAGTAGCCGGTTCTTGTCGGTATCCGGCCGGCGACTGGTGTCGCTGTCCAGGCGGCGCATGATGTCGGCAAAATGCCGAGGGCTCAGTCCCTGTTGTTGCAGGCGGTGCAGGGCATGCCGGTCGGCCTCGTCTTCCATGTCGCGCGAGTAGGCCATGTTCATCAGCAGGGCGGGGGCTGCTGCCAGGGTCTCTGAAGCGGCCGAGATGTCGCCGGTGATGGCAAACAGCGCCCAGTACAGCAAGCCGTTTTGCACCACCCGGCGCATGCCATGACGGTGTTCGACATGGCCGATTTCGTGTGCCAGTACTGCGCTCAGCTCGTTGTCGTGTTGAGCCAGCCGGACCAGGTCGTCAATGAACACCATGTCGCCGCCGGGCAGGGCAAAGGCGTTGGCGCCTATGCTTGGTGCATGGCGAAAGTGAACTCTCAGACTCAGATCGGGATAGGCCTGCAACATGGGCGCGAAGTGTTGTTGCAATTGCTGTTGACGTTCTGCGGACAACCGGCTGGGTTCCAGCAAGGCCTGGTCGAGCAGCTGCAGGGTTTGCGCGCCTATGTGCTGTTCTACAGTCGCCGGAATGAAAGTGACTATTGCACGGGCTGCCAGCGGTGCGCCACGGGTCAGCCCCAGATACAGGGCCAGTACCAGAACCACGCAGGCTGCCAGCACCCAGTGCCAGCGCGATTCGATACGGTGCAGCCAGCCGGAGCCCTGATGCTGGCTGTTTCTGGTGCTGCCTGGCAACTGGCGTATCAGTTGTTCCAGTTGCTCATGCTGATCGGTGACAAAGCTTGCGCCATCATCAAAGCTGATCTGGCGCGGGGTGTTGCCAAGCCTTGGCCCAAGCTGCATCTGTGCACTGCGGTAGTGCAGCGTGTGGCCGTCAAACTGCAGCTGGACGCCGTCGGCTGTTGTGCCCAGCTGCGCGGTGTGGCGCTGCGAACTCTGACCGTCGAAGCAGAAGCCCTGAACCTGCATGATCAGATGATGGCCACATCCAGATCGAACATTTCACCCAGTTCCTCGCCCAGCGCACTGGTGCTTTCCAGCTGGCCGCCAACGAACTTGTCCAGATCGCCGGTGATGATTG
>CAZKTB010000220.1:0-2443 GCA_964555485.1 uncultured Thiopseudomonas sp.
GCAAACAGGTTGCCGCGCCAGGCTTCTTCGCCCTGGTTGTCTACCAGGAATGCCAGGTCGATCTTGTAGGCGTCCTCGTTGGTACAGGTTTTCTTGCGCTGCTCGATATCACGTGCAGAACATTTATCACTCAGACCACGATGGAAAGTGTAACGCTTGGTGTAGTTGACGCCGTTCTCGCTGAACTGCAGGTCGACATCAAGCTTGTCCTGGCCGGGCTGCAGCTGAAAGCTCTGATGCTCTGCCGAGTACAGCGGACGACCGCTGCTACGGGCATCCGGACCATTGCTGCCAATCAGTCCGCTTTGCGCCACGTACAGGTGTTCGGCACTGTTTTCAAACAGCTGGAAAGGAATGTCCGGCTGGCTGGAACGCTTTGGATACTGGGTCAGCTTCAGCTCGACAATATCACCGCCCTCGGGGTCAATGGCCAGTTGCAGCACATCGGTTTCAACCCGGATCAGGTTGCTTGAAGCGGTATTGGCGGTGGTAGCGACAGGAACGGCATTTTCAGCCTGCTCGTCGACGGCAACCGGAAGATCGTCATTGGTATTTGCTGCTGTTGCAGGCAGATTGGCTGCAGATGCGCTTTGGGTGCTGACGACAGGTTCGGCATGGTCGCCATAATCATTGTTCCACTGCACCACCAGTGCATAGGTAACAACGGCAAGACCGAGGATTAAAACCGTACGTTTGATATCCATAATTACTTGGCCAGAGATGATTGATCAGAAACAGGGGGTACCAGATCGACACCACCCGGATTCCAGGGATGACAACGGGAAAGACGGCGGGCTGCCAGCCAGCTGCCACGCAAACTGCCATGCAGCTCGATGGCTTCAATGGCATAGGCGGAGCAACTGGGATAGAAACGGCAATGACTGGCCATCATCGGACTGATGGCATAGCGATAAAACCGGATGGGTAGAATCACCAGCTTACGCATTGCTCTGACCTGCCTGTGCAACAGAAGAAGAGGATGAGTTTGCTGCCCGGGACTGGCGTTGCAGACGCTTGATCTGCTTGACCAATTCCTGCCGCAACTCGCTGGCGGTCAGGTCGGCAATTCCCCTGCGCGTGACGATTACCATATCGACTGATGGTAACTCGTCTTGCAGCAGACGAAAGTTTTCGCGAAAAACCCGCTTGATCTGATTGCGCGTCACGGCAAGCTTGGCATTTTTTTTGCCAACGACCAGACCCAGCCGGGCATGATCGAGTTGATTGTGACGCGCCAGAATCAGAATGTAACGCCCTGACAAGCGAAAATCAGGTGAATCAAAGACCGCTTTGAACTGTTTAGCTTCAAGCAGCCGTTTTTCGCGGCCAAATCCTTGATTCATTCGTTGTCGATTAGGCGCTCAGACGCTTGCGGCCTTTGGCGCGGCGACGGGCCAGGACGGCACGGCCGCCTTTGGTAGCCATGCGGGCACGGAAACCGTGGTCACGCTTGCGCTTGATAACGCTAGGTTGAAAAGTACGTTTCATGGTGTTGATACCTGATACTTCAGTGGACAAATGGGTCCCGAAGCGGTCCCCGCTCAAAATAAGACTGGCGATTCTAGAGCTTTTCTGCAGACAGGTCAATTACTGCAAGGCTTTGTTTGTCAAGTCGTAGCGCCGAGGTTATGGCCAGTTGTTAGCCTGACAAGCAACACGGGCAGCTGGTAAAAGTGGATAAAATTATCTTAAAACTTAAAAAGCTTGTATTAGTGTTTATATTTACTGAACCAGCTTTCTGTTGATATGTATTTAAAATCCAATATTTTCAACGAGATACAGCTGATTATAGTTTGTGGAAATATTTTGTGTGAGCTGTCCGCAAGCTTTTGAGAGACTGTGGATAAATATTCGGGTTATCCACAGATGGAAATGTTCAAGGGTTATCCCCTGCCTTATCTGCAGGCTTGTACAGCCCTTGTGCACAACCTTCAAGGTACCTTTTCCAGTCAAAAAAAGGCCCGGGATCGGTCTTTCTGCCGGGAGCCACGTCGCTGTGGCCACAAATGCGTTCCGTGCTGATTTGCGGGTAGCAGCGCATGATTTCAGCGGTCAGCTGTTGCAGGCTGCTGTACTGGGCATCGGTAAAGGGCTGGTAATCGGTACCTTCCAGTTCGATGCCTATGGAGAAGTCGTTACAGTTTTCGCGTCCTGCAAAACGGGAAACACCAGCGTGCCAGGCGCGGTCATTGCAACTGACGTATTGCTTGATATGTCCGCAGCGTTCAATAAGAAAGTGGGCGGAAACCCTAAGTTCGCTGATTTCGGCAAAAAACGGATGTGCATCAGTGGGCAGGCGGTTGGTGAACAGGGCATCGACCATGCCGGTACCGAATTCACCGGGTGGCAGGCTGATGTTGTGGATAACCAGCAGCGAAACCTCCTGCTCAGGCCGCTGATTGAAGTTTTCTGACGGAATATGCTGTGCTGCTGATAGCCAGCC
>CAZKTB010000221.1:0-2442 GCA_964555485.1 uncultured Thiopseudomonas sp.
GACGGGTCGTTAGCTCAGTGGTAGAGCAGTTGGCTTTTAACCAATTGGTCGCAGGTTCGAACCCCGCACGACCCACCATTTCCTTTCAGTACTGCAAGGGTGCTTTGCATGCGCTGGCAACACTTGATAAGGTTGCGCCTCCGCTGCTTTTGGGAATTGCATAACGATGACACAAATTTCTGAACGCATTTTGGTTCAGGCACACCTGGCGGCCAAGCAGATCAAGCCATTGACTGCCGAAGAGAAGGCCGATTATTTTGAACAGATTGCCGCAGAGCTGAAAAAGCAGAATGCGGTGCTGGTGGCGCATTACTATTGCGATCCAGCACTGCAGGAGCTGGCTGAAAAGACCGGTGGCTGTGTAGCCGACTCGCTGGAAATGGCCCGTTTTGGCCGTGACCACGAGGCTCAAACCCTGGTTGTGGCCGGCGTCCGCTTCATGGGTGAAACCGCCAAGATCCTCAGCCCTGAAAAACGCATCCTGATGCCGACCCTGGAAGCGACCTGTTCGCTCGACCTGGGTTGCCCGGTCCAGGAGTTCTCCGCGTTCTGTGATCAGCATCCGGAGCGTACGGTAGTGGTATATGCCAATACTTCGGCCGCAGTCAAAGCCCGTGCCGACTGGGTAGTGACCTCCAGCTGTGCGCTGGAGATTGTCGAAACCCTGATGGATAACGGCGAGAAGATCATCTGGGGTCCGGACAAGCATCTTGGGCGCTATATCCAGCGTGAAACCGGTGCCGACATGCTGCTGTGGGACGGTGCCTGCATCGTTCACGAAGAGTTCAAGACCCAGCAGCTCGAAGACATGAAAGCGCTGTATCCGGATGCTGCGGTGCTGGTGCATCCCGAGTCACCCGAGCCGGTGATTGAACTGGCCGATGTGGTCGGCTCGACCAGCCAGCTGATCCGCGCATCGCAGGAAATGGAACAACAAGCCTTCATCGTTGCCACCGACAAGGGCATCTTCTACAAGATGCAGCAGCTGAGCCCGAACAAGACCTTCATCGAGGCACCTACGGCCGGCGAGGGTGCCAGCTGTCGCAGCTGCGCCAGTTGCCCCTGGATGGCGATGAATACTCTTGAAGCACTGCTGCACAGCCTGCAAACCGGCAGCAACGAGGTGCTGGTCGATCCTGCGCTGGTGCCACGTGCGGTCAAGCCGTTGCAGCGCATGCTGGACTTTACCAGCGAGGCAAAGCTGCTAGTTACCGGCAACGCCTGATTTCTGCGTCGCATCCAAGTAAAAAACCACCCTGCGGGGTGGTTTTTTTATGGGTGGTTTTTGCCCGGCCCATATGGAAAATACAGGCCGGAAGGGGGTTAGCGCAGCTGATGCGTCTGTTGCATGCCAAGCCGGATAGCCAGCTGGTCGGCCACACTGGCGCCGAAGCGTTTGGCAAAACGGTCGAAGGGCGAGTCCTCGACAGTGAAGTCGACCAGGTTGCGCTCGCCGATCACTTCACGGGCGACCATGCTGCTGCTACCCAGCGCATCAACCAGCCCCAGTTCCAGTGCCTGCTCACCGGACCAGACCAGACCGGAAAACAGCTCCGGATGTTCCTTCCACTTGAGGCGCTCGCCACGTCCCTTCTTGACGCTGTCAATGAACTGCTGATGGGTGGTGCCCAGTACTGACTGCCAGAACTCGGTTTCACTTTCCTTTTGCGGCTGGAAGGGATCAAGAAACGCCTTGTGCTCGCCGGAGGTATACACGCGACGCTCAATGCCGAGTTTCTCCAGGGTTTCGACAAAGCCGAAGCTGGCTGCAGTGACACCGATTGAGCCGACCAGGCTGGCCTTGTCGGCGTAGATGCGGTCGGCGGCGCTGGCGATGTAATAGGCACCCGAGGCGCCCAGGTCGGTAATCACGGCATATACCGGGATGGACGGATACAGCAGGCGCAGGCGCTTGATTTCGTCATAGATGTAGCCGGACTGTACCGGGCTGCCGCCGGGACTGTTGATGCGCAGGATGATGCCGCGGGTGCCTCTGTCTTCAAAGGCGTTGCGCAGGGCGGTAACCAGTTTGTCGGCGCTGGCGCTTTCCTTGTCGGCAATCATGCCGCGCACCTCGATCAGGGCAGTATGGGAGTCGCTGCTGCCCTTGATGTCACCCTTGAAGGCCGAGCCAAAGAGGAAGACGGCGCCAAACAGGTAAAGGAAGGTCAGCGACTTGAAGAAAATACCCCAGCGGCGGCTGCGGCGCTGTTCCTGCACGCCGGCCAGTACGGCTTTTTCCAGCAGTTTCCAGGCCTTTTCGTCGCCTGGCTGGCTGTCACTTTTACCACCAGTGACGGGCTGGCTGTTGTCTGCAGTTTCTTTCCAGGGATCGGTCATGATGTTTTCCTTGGTTGCCTGATCAACCGGCGCTCAGCCAGTCTTGCAGTTGGGTGAAATTGTCGATCGCCAGCACCGGACGCTCCTGTTGCAGCACATCCA
>CAZKTB010000222.1:0-2429 GCA_964555485.1 uncultured Thiopseudomonas sp.
CTATTCGATCTATTCCGGCGCCACCGATGCGATGATCCAGTGGTGGTACGGCCATAGCGTGGTCGGCTTCATCCTGTCGGTGGGCTTCTTGGGCATGATGTACTATTTCGTACCCAAGCAGGCCGGACGCCCGATCTATTCTTACCGGCTGTCGATTGTGCACTTCTGGGCCATCATCTCGATCTACATCTGGGCCGGCCCGCACCACCTGCACTACACCGCCCTGCCCGACTGGGCACAGAGCCTGGGTATGGTGATGTCGGTGATCCTGCTGGTACCCAGCTGGGGCGGCATGATCAACGGCATGATGACCCTGTCCGGTGCCTGGCACAAGCTGCGCAGCGACCCCATCCTGCGCTTCCTGGTGGTATCGCTGGCGTTTTACGGCATGTCCACCTTTGAAGGCCCGATGATGGCCATCAAGACGGTCAACTCGCTGTCCCACTACACCGACTGGACCATCGGTCACGTGCACGCCGGCGCACTGGGCTGGGTGGCCATGATCAGCATCGGCAGCCTGTACTACCTGATTCCGCGCCTGTGGAACAAGGAAGGCATGTACAGCACCGACCTGATCAGCCTGCACTTCTGGCTGGCCACCGCCGGTACCGTGCTCTATATCGCCTCGATGTGGGTCAACGGCATCACCCAGGGCCTGATGTGGCGCGCCATCAACGATGACGGCACCCTAAGCTACTCCTTTGTCGAGGCACTGGAAGCCAGCCACTTCGGCTATGTGGTACGCCTGATTGGCGGCAGCCTGTTCGCCTCGGGCATGGTGCTGCTGGCAATCAACTGCTGGCTGACCCTGCGCTCCGGCCAGCCTGCTCCCGTCAGTCAACACGAAACGGAGGTGAGCCATGCTTAATCTGCTGATACTGCTGCTGATCAGCCCCTGGCTGTGGCGGCAATGGCAACGCTACTCCAGCCACAGCGAAGAGCTGCAGGCCGCCATGCTGCCATTTGCCGACGAACCCGAGCTGGCATTGCGGGTGGAACGGGAAACCGGCCTGCCCTGCCTGCCGGAACACCTGGATCGGCAAACCACGCTGACCGGCTGAGCCGCAACCAGCAATCGTCATCCAGCCTTTCCACAGAATCATCCTCGCCCGGCCACTGCCGGGCGAAAGCAATAGCAACACAGCAAAACGGATGCGCCACGCCCAGCGGGATGCGTCCGCCAAATGACAAGGAAAGCACTGTCATTGCCTGTCGACCACGGCTGCCTGCAACAGGGTATCCGTCATCTCATCCAATGATTTCAAGGAGCAAAGTGAACGTCCTGCCCTGGCTTAAAGCCTTCAAACCTCTCGCCCTCAACATCCCGCCCAAAGAAGCCCTGCGCGCCGCTTGCGGAGCCTTCCTGTCCATGTCGCTGGTGATGCTGGTCTGTCTGCAATTTTTTGACGAACCGACCACCTCTGCGCTGATGGCAGCGTTGGCGGCGTCCAATGTGCTGGTATTCCTGACGCCGGCAACACCGCTGGCACATCCATGGTCACTGCTGTCCGGCAACCTGCTGGCGGCCACCATTGCCATTGTGGCCAGTATCTGGATTGATGATCCAACGTTACGTATCGCCCTGGTGCTTGGTGGCGGCATGCTGATCTTGCTGTCGCTGCGCTGCATGCATCCGCCCAGCCTGGCACTGGCCGTCGCCATTGCCCTCAACAGCGATCTGACCCTGCAATGGGGTTACCTGTTGCTCTGCCCGGTGGCACTGAACTCGCTACTGTTGCTGGGTTTTGCCATTTTTTTCAACAACAGCACCGGCCAACGTTATCCGCGCCAGCCTAAAACCGTAGTCAACCGTCACCAGACCAGAGACCTGCCCAGCTGGCAGCGCACCCAGCTACAGGAAGAAGACCTGAACCAGGCCCTGAACCAGCTTGGCCGCTTTGTCGACGTGCATGTGGAAGACCTGGTCGAGCTGTTGCAGCTGACCGAGCAGCAGGCATTCTCGCGCATGTCCAGCAACCTGACGGCGGCACACATCATGTCCCGCGATGTAGTCACTGCCACACCGCTTATGCCCATCGAGTTTGCCTGGGGACTGCTGGCCAAGCACAAGCTGGAAGCCCTGCCGGTGATTGACGACAGGAACAAGCTGGTCGGCATCGTTTCGCTGGTGGACTTCGTCAACCAGCGTTCTTTTGCCAAGATGCCCAGACGTCGCTGGAACCTGAGCCGTGGTAGCCGCCGCCGACCGCTGAAACGCATCATGACCGAGCCGGTGATCAGCGCCAGGGCTGACACCTCCATTCTTGAGCTGGTCCAGTTGCTGTCAAAAAACAGCCTGCATCAGCTACCCATCGTGGACGAGAATCAGCAGGTGATCGGCATCATTTCTCAAAGCGACCTGATCCATGCCATGTATCGGCTGCTGGTACAGCGCTGTCATGTTGCGACTGTGGCTGCCTGACCGCCTG
>CAZKTB010000223.1:0-2428 GCA_964555485.1 uncultured Thiopseudomonas sp.
GGCGACAGGTGGTCGGTGGTGATGTTGTCCGGCAGCAGCGCCAGCGGACGCATGCCCTTCATGGTGCGCGGAGCAGCAAGGGCGCCTTCCCAGTATGGCGGGCGACGGACGTAGGTGCTCATTGGACGCCAGTCGTACAGCGGACTTGGTGCACGCTCGGCAGCTTCCATGTCAAACATCGGAATGTAGATCTGGTTGAACTGCTCAGGCTTGACGTACTTGGCCACGATGGCGTCGATCTCTTCGTCGCTGGGCCAGATGTCCTTCAGACGGATTTCCTTGCCGTCGACCACACCCAGTACATCCTGCTCAATGTCGAAGCGGATGGTACCGGCAATGGCGTAGGCCACCACCAGTGGTGGCGAGGCCAGGAAGGCCTGCTTGGCGTACGGGTGGATACGACCGTCAAAGTTGCGGTTACCGGACAGTACGGCAGTGGCGTACAGGTCACGATCGATGATTTCTTTCTGGATTTCAGGGTCCAGCGCACCGCTCATGCCGTTACAGGTGGTACAGGCAAAACCGACGATGCCGAAGCCCAGCTTTTCCATGTCGCCCAGCAGGTTGGCATCGCGCAGGTACAGCTCGGCCACCTTGGAGCCAGGTGCAAAAGAGGTTTTTACCCATGGCTTGCGGGTCAGGCCCAGTTCGTTGGCCTTCTTGGCAATCAGACCGGCGGCAACCACGTTGCGCGGGTTGGAGGTGTTGGTACATGAAGTAATGGCAGCGATGATCACAGCACCATCAGGCATCAGGCCTTCAGCTTCCTGCTGGCGTGCCGCTTCCAGGTTGCCGGCAATACCGCGGGCAGCCAGATCACTGGTGGAAACACGGGCGTGCGGGTTGGACGGGCCAGCCAGGTTGCGGCCAACAGTAGAAAGGTCAAATTTCAGTACACGCTCGTACTCGGCGGTTTTCAGGCTGTCTGCCCACAGGCCGGTGTGCTTGGCGTACTGTTCGACCAGTGTTACCTGCTTGGGCTCGCGGCCGGTCAGCTTCAGGTAGTCTATGGTTTGCTGGTCGATGTAGAACATGGCAGCAGTGGCGCCATATTCCGGAGTCATGTTGGAGATGGTGGCACGGTCACCGATGGACAGGCTGTCGGCTCCCTCACCGAAGAACTCGACATAGGCACCCACCACACGCTCAGTACGCAGGAACTCGGTCAGAGCCAGTACGATGTCGGTGGCGGTAATGCCGGGCTGACGCTTGCCAACCAGCTCGACACCAACAATGTCCGGCAGGCGCATCATGGACGGATGGCCCAGCATGATGGTTTCAGCTTCCAGGCCGCCGACACCAACAGAAATCACACCCAGTGAGTCAGTGTGAGGCGTATGGCTATCAGTACCTACACAGGTATCCGGGAATGCAACACCTTCCCTGACCTGGACCACTGGCGACATTTTCTCCAGGTTGATCTGGTGCATGATGCCGTTACCGGCCGGAATCACATCGACGTTGTCGAATGCGGTTTTGGTCCAGTCAATGAAGTGGAAGCGGTCTTCGTTGCGACGGTCTTCGATTTCACGGTTCTTCTGGAAAGCATCAGGATCAAAACCGCCACACTCGACGGCCAGCGAGTGGTCAACAATCAGCTGGGTCTGCACCACAGGGTTGACCTTGGCCGGATCACCGCCCTTGGCGGCAATGGCATCACGCAGACCGGCCAGGTCGACCAGCGCGGTCAGGCCGAGAATGTCGTGAGTCACTACACGGGCCGGATACCAGGGGAAGTCCAGATCACGGCGACGCTCGATCAGCTGTTTGAGGGAATCGGTCAGCTTCTCCGGCTCGCAGCGACGCACCAGCTGCTCGGCCAGGATGCGCGAGGTATAAGGCAGCTTCTCATAAGCGCCCGCCTCGATGCTGTTGACCGCCTCACGGGTATCAAAATAATCCAGCACACTGCCGGGCAGGTTTTTACGGTATTGGGTATTCATAGTCATGGTTTTCTTTTCCAGCTTATGGCATTCAAAACAGGGTACGTGGCAGGCCATGCGTCTAAACGTGCCGCAAAGACGCCGTGAATACGTCCATGTAGGCTCCGCGCCGCCATCCCTGGCGGCACAGGCTTTGCTCTACGTTCAGCCGCATGGCTGAAACTTCGTGCAGTGCGCACGCTTAAATATGCTTTATCGTCATTCCCCGCTAAGTCGCGGAATCCATGAACAAACAGCATGGATCCTGCGACTCCGCTTCGCTCCGCGCAGGATGACGTTTCCAACAAGTGCACAAAGGATGTGACTGTCGCTTGCAGGCCTGATTAGCTTACGCAAGGCCCGTCAAAGAACTCTTTGTCTAACATCCACACAGATGTCACAAAAAGAACTCCTGCCAGGAATTCAGGCGGGCAAAGCCCGCCCTACTCTTTTCCCACAAGATTGAGGCTGCAGTCTGCACAATACATAAAGTGTGGTGGGTGAGT
>CAZKTB010000224.1:0-2415 GCA_964555485.1 uncultured Thiopseudomonas sp.
AGGCGTAAGCAACGATCTCGTCACCCTGTTTCAGGGTGCGTACACCGAACTCGCCCTCAGGCTCGGAGACAGAATTCACATCCGGCAAGACAGCTTCGATCCGCTCCTGCTCCAGTGCCGTCGGCGGTGCCGCCTGGCTGAACCCGGACATGAGTAAAAAGCTGAATAACAGGGTGAAAATCACCGAAAATCGCCTGTAATACTGGCTGGACATTTTTCACGCTCCCGTACGGCGTATCTTTAAACTGGCATGAAAAGCCGCTGCTTTACGCTTGGGCGCTCGCGTTTTGCAGGACAAAACAGGCACCCTCTACGACTTTAGTGTTGGTAGATCATGGCGAATAAGGGCAATCCCCTACAAAGTGACATATTGTCGCAACTTGGCCGCAGTCAGCCGGCAGACGCCAGGGATACAGTCGGCATGGCCAGCAAGCCGGCTCACTGGGAAAGGTATTTTCTTTTTATTCAGGGGGTTATGCAGACTCTCGGCCACGCCTGCCGGATAGGCCTTGAATCAGCATTACAGACAGCGGCAAGAGGCCTTGTCGGCCCGAAAAAAATAACAGCGAAACAACTGACCTCGATCAATTTATCCTCCCTGCCGGTATCGGTTTTTCGAGCGTTTTGGTGCTTCCCGGCCGGCAAGACATGGGGCTGCCGGCAAGCAGGTATACTTGACGACATCACTTCAACTTTCGGTGTGCAATGACTTCCACTGCGCAAAGCATCAGCATCCGGCTGATCATCCTGCTGGCATCTCTCAATGCTCTGGTTGCCGCAGCCATCGACATGTATCTGCCGGCCTACCCGGCAATAGGTGCCGACCTGCAGATCAGTGCCGGCCAGGTGCAGCAAACCCTGACGGTATTCCTGATCGGTCTGGCGGTCGGGCAGGGTGTCTATGGCCCGCTACTGGACCGTTACGGCCGGCGCCGTCCGCTGCTGGTTGGCGTCCTGCTGTTTGTGCTTGGTTCGGCGCTGGCGGCGCTGGCCCACAGTTTCGAGATGCTGCTGGTGGCACGCTTCATTCAGGCGCTGGGCGCTGCTGCCGGCTCGGTGACTCCGCGTGCCATCATTGCCGATACCTGTGATGTGGACACCGCGGCGCGGGCCTTCTCGATGCTGATGCAGGTGATGATGATTGCCCCCATCACCGCACCGCTGATCGGCAGTGCCACTCTGCTGTTCGGGCCCTGGCAGCTGATTTTCTGGGTGCTGGTGATAGCAGGTATCCTTTCCGGTTTCGCCAGTTGGCGCATGCTGCCGGAAACCCTGCCGCTGGAGCAACGCCTGCCGATTTCGGTGCGCAACATCTTGCGCAACTACTTCAAGCTGCTGGCCCACCCGCGCTTCATGCTGTTCACCCTGGCATCAAGCTTCACCGTCGGCGCACTGTTCACCTACATCAACAACTCGCCGTTCGTCTTCATCAAGCAATACGGGCTGTCACCCAACCAGTACAGCCTGATCTTTGCCGCCTGCGCCAGCGCGATGATCCTCACCGGTCAGATCAACCTGCGTTTGCTGCGGCTTTATAAGCCGCTGCAGGTGCTGTACATGGGTCTGGCCGGGCTGGTGCTAGCCTCGGGCACCCTGGGGGTCATGGTGGTGCTGGAACTGGCCGATGTCTGGAGCTATGCAGTGATTCTTGGCCTGGGCCTGTCGATGCTGGGCATGATCACCGGCAACCTGACCGCAGTCACCATGGGCTACGCCCGGCAGTTTGCCGGGATTGCCTCGTCACTGATGGGCATGCTGCAATTCTTGCTGGCAGGACTGCTCGGCTTTCTGGTCAACCTGACCCCCACCTCGCTGCTTACCCTGCCCGCTGCCATGGCCGGTTTTGGCCTGATGGCCTTTCTGCTGTGTTACCTGGGCTCGCGCGCACCGCTACGCAAGTAACACTGATTCACAGGCACAAAAAAAGCGGCCCGCAGGCCGCTTCTTGCAAGGATGCTTCTATCAGGCCTGCATCGAGCCCTTGAGCTTTTTCATTGCCGCCTGTTCGATCTGGCGGATACGCTCGGCAGATACACCATACTGGGCAGCCAGCTCGTGCAGCGTGGCCTTGTTGTCGCTCAGCCAGCGCTGGCTGACAATGTCGCGGCTACGCTCGTCCAGCTCGGACATCGCCTGATGCAGGCTGGCACTTTCGGTTTCAGCCGTGTGCTCGGCCTCGTAGCGCATGGCCGGGTCATGGCTGCGGTCTTCCAGATACTGGGCCGGTGCGAAAGTGGCATCCTCATCATCCGCATTCAGCGGATCGAATGCCATGTCGTGGCCGGTCAGACGGCTTTCCATCTCGTGAACGTCACGCACCTCAACGCCAAGGCTATCGGCTATCGCTGTGGCTTCAGTCTGATTCAGCCAGTTGAAGCCCTTTTTCTTGCTGCGCAGGTTGAAGAACAGCTTGCG
>CAZKTB010000225.1:0-2411 GCA_964555485.1 uncultured Thiopseudomonas sp.
GGGCAGGGTGGCGGTCAGTTGCTGCAGCCTGGTGTGCTGGTCCACCAGCAGTTGTTTGGCAGTCAGGCTGGCCGGCTGTACCAGTTGCAGCCCAAGCCCCTGCGTATCGGCCCGGGCATTGAAATACAGCTGAGCCTGCAATTCCTGCAACTGCATGTCGCCCAGCTGGTAGCGCGGCAGCTCCAGGTGCAGGCGGGCCTGCTCCAGCCGGCCGTGCCAGCCATCGTCCTGCAACAATGTGAGAATGCCGGACAGCTGGAATTGCGACTGGCCAAGGCTGTGCAGGTCCAGACTCAGCTCTTGCAAAACACCCGGGGCCGGCTCATCGCTGTTGCGTGACAGGGTGCGCAGACGCAGGCTGTCCGGTTGCAATTCGGCAGGAATGCCATCCAGCCACTGCGGGTGCAGCTGATCCAGCGTCAGGTCCAGCTCCATGTGACGGGGTTGCCACAGTGGATGCTGTGCATCTGCCTGCAATTGTACCGATCCGGTGATTCGCGCCAGGTCGTCTATTTCGGCATGCAATTCCTGAATATTCAACTGGCCGGGCAGCCAGGGCGTCAGCACAGCCAGCAGCTCGCTGTCTCCGGTGTCCGCTTGTTCTTCCTGTTGTGGCAGGTTGCCGCTCAGGCTCAGTTTGCCAACGCTTACTGATTTCAGCGGATACTTTTGCCAGAGCCAGTCAAGCTGCAACTCATGCAGCTGTAAGCGCAGGTCGCCCTGTTCGAAACTTAGCTCCTGTAGTTGCAGGCCGTACCATGACCAGCGTGCCTGCTGCCACTGCAGATTGATGCCCTGTTGCTGTAACAAATGGGGCAGCAGGTATGGCAGCCAGGCCAGCAGGGCCGTGACCAGCAACGCCAGCAACAGTAGCAGACGCAGCAAGGTGCCGTACCAGCTACGGCGGTGCTGCTTTGTTGTGGCTTCGGGCTGTGGACTGTTCACGCGAATGACTGCCTTGTTGCTCAGGTATGGGGTCACTGTACCCCAGAGAAACAGCTGTGCGAACTGCCCTGCTTTGGCAGACCGCCCTGTTTGTAGCTGCAATGCTGTAAAAATGCGACGAGTCGGGGTACTCTTGCAGCGTTTTGGTCAAATAATAATAGGATCCGCATGGCTGTCTCCACCCCACTACTGGTTACCTTCACCGTCTATATTTCAGCAATGGTGCTGATCGGCTTCATTGCCTGGCGTGCAACAAAGAACTTTTCCGACTATATCCTTGGCGGCCGCAGTCTCGGCAGCTGGGTAACAGCACTGTCGGCCGGTGCCTCCGACATGAGTGGCTGGCTGCTGATGGGGCTGCCCGGAGCGGTGTACCTTTCCGGCCTGTCGGAGAGCTGGATTGCCATTGGTCTGGTGACCGGTGCCTACCTGAACTGGCTGCTGGTGGCCGGCCGTCTGCGAGTGCATACCGAGCTGAACAACAACGCGCTGACTTTGCCGGATTACTTTACCCACAGGTTTGAAGACAGCAGCCGCATCCTGCGCATCATGTCGGCGGCGGTGATTCTGGTGTTCTTCACCATCTACTGTGCTTCCGGCATGGTGGCCGGCGCCCGCCTGTTCGAGAGTACCTTTGGCCTTGATTACGCTTCTGCGCTCTGGATTGGCGCTGCGGCTACTGTGGTCTATGTGTTCATTGGTGGTTTCCTTGCGGTCAGCTGGACCGATACCGTACAGGCCAGCCTGATGATTTTTGCCCTGCTGATCACACCGCTGTTCGTGGTGCTGGCGCTGGGTGACCTGCCGGCCACCATGGCCACCATCGAGCAGGTGCGTCCACAGGGTTTCAACATGTTCGAGGGCCTGTCCTTCATTGCGCTGATTTCGCTGTTCGGCTGGGGGCTGGGCTATTTCGGCCAGCCGCACATTCTGGTGCGCTTCATGGCTGCCCGTTCGGTGCAGAGCATTCCGGCTGCGCGCCGCATCGGTATCACCTGGATGATCCTGACCCTTGGTGGCGCGGTAGCCGTCGGTTTCTTCGGCATTGCCTACTTTGCCGAGAACGTGACACAGGCCGGTGCCGTTACCGAGAACAGCGAGCGTGTCTTCATGGAGCTGGCCAAGATCCTGTTCAATCCGTGGGTGGCAGGCGTCATTCTGGCAGCCGTGCTGGCTGCAGTAATGAGCACGCTGAGCTGTCAGCTGCTGGTCAGTGCCAGTGCCATGACCGAAGACCTGTACAAGGCCTTTCTGCGCAAGGATGCATCACAGAGGGAACTGGTCTGGGTCGGTCGCCTGATGGTACTGGCCATTGCGCTGGTGGCGGTCATGATTGCCGCCAACCCCTAAAGCAAGGTGCTGGGCCTGGTGGCCTATGCCTGGGCTGGCTTCGGCGCGGCCTTTGGTCCTGTGGTGCTGCTGTCGGTGACCTGGTCACGCATGACCCGCAACGGTGCGCTGGCCGG
>CAZKTB010000226.1:0-2398 GCA_964555485.1 uncultured Thiopseudomonas sp.
ATCCTTTTGCTTATGTAAATGGCATTCCAGAGCATCTAGCCACTGCCGCCCCATGACTGTCAAGGCAGGCTTCCGTCACTATAAAGGGGTCAGGTACATTTAATTGCAATTAAATGTACCTGACCCCCTTTATGGCTGTGCCTTGTCAAGCCAGAGCGACAGGCAGACAATGCAGAAGTCAATAAACCAGTAGGAGTGACACCATGAAACTCTATAGTTTTACCGGCTCGTGCGCACTGGCCAGCCATATTTGTCTGCTATGGGCAGAGCTTCCCTTCGAGCTGGAAATGCTCGAGCGCGAGCAAATGGCTACCGAAGCCATCCGCAGTCTCAGCCCCAATGGCAAGGTACCCATCCTGGTGGATGGCGATCTCGTTCTGACCCAAGGCAACTCCATTCTGCATTACATTGCCGACAGCAACCCGGCAGCCAACCTGCTCGGCGCCAACCTCAAGGAACGGGCCATCACCAATATGTGGCTGGGCCTGATCAACTCCGACATGCACCCAGCCTATACGCCGCTGTTTGGCGCAACTGCCTATCTGGGCGATGAAGCAGTTATCGAACAAACCAAAGCCAACGCCCGCCAGCGAGTGCGCACCTACTACGAGCAAATCGACAAGCAGCTGGAAGGCCGCGACTGGCTGACCGGTACCCGCTCAATCGCGGATGCTTACCTGTTCATCACCGGACTCTGGGCCGGTTTTGTCGAAGTGGACCTGAGCGGACTGTCCAACCTGGCCCGCTTCATGGACCGCATGAAGGCTGATCCTGCGGTACAGCAGGCGATGAAGGATCAGGGACTGGCCTAGTCATCGCAACAGGAAAAGGGGTCAGGTACATTTTTCTAGTGAAAATGTACCTGACCCCCTTTTCCTGTCCGCACTTTCATGCTGCGCGCATTTGCATCAAAACGAAACACTTGCTGCAATATGCTACACTTGTCGCAAGTTAACACCCAAGAGATAAAGCCATGTCATCCGCCAGTATCCGCATCGAAAAAGAGCTGTTTGAACGCGCCAGCATCATGGCCAAGGTGTACAGCCGAACAGCTCCCAAGCAAATCGAGCACTGGGCCAAAATCGGTGAAATCATGGAAGATAACCCCGACCTGACCTATGAGTTTGTCCGTCAGGCCCTGATCTCGAAAGCAGAAAAAGAGGCAGGCAAGCTTGAGGAATACAGCTTTGGCTAAGCTGCGTATCCTGCAAACGCCCAGTTTCAAAAAAACTGTCAAGAAACTGAAAGCCAATCAAAAAGCCGATCTCGACCAAGCCGTGCGCTATCTGGCCAGCGAACCTTTGGCTGGCGAAAGCAAAAAGGGCGATCTGGCTTTTTTACGTGTGCACAAGTTCAAAATGGCTGGCCAGTTGACTCTCTTGGGTTACAGCTATGAAGAAGACTGCCTGGTGCTGGAGCTGATTGCGCTTGGCAGTCATGAAAACTTTTATCATGACGTAAAGCGACAGTTCTAATTCAACTCTCCCAGGCGCATGTCATACAGTGAAAAGGGGTCAGGTACATATTTTCTCTTTGAGAAAAATGTACCTGACCCCTTTTCTTAGGCATCCTTGTCCGTCCCTTACACCGCCGTGGCGTATTCTTCACGCAGCTGCCGTGCTGCCTTGACCATGTGCTCCAGTGCCGCTTTGGTCTCCGCCCAGCCGCGGGTTTTCAGGCCGCAGTCAGGGTTGGCCCAGAGCTGTTCCACCGGCAGGCGCTGAGCGGCCTTGCGCAGCAGGTTGGCCATTTCTTCGTGACCCGGAACCCGTGGCGAGTGGATGTCGTACACGCCAGGGCCAATATCGTTCGGGTAATGGAAGTTCTCGAAGGCATCGAGCAGCTCCATCTGTGAGCGCGATGTCTCGATGGTGATCACATCGGCATCCATGGCGGCAATGGCGGCGATCACATCGTTGAACTCGCTGTA
Source organism: uncultured Thiopseudomonas sp. (assembly GCA_964555485.1). Lineage (GTDB taxonomy): Bacteria > Pseudomonadota > Gammaproteobacteria > Pseudomonadales > Pseudomonadaceae > Thiopseudomonas. The sequence continues at coordinate 1,931 of CAZKTB010000226.1, forward strand.
GCACATGTGGGTGTGAATCTGGGTTTCATCACGCACACCGCTGGCCGTCAGGCGGAAGGCTTCGGTAGCCCAGTCCAGATACTCCTGCCAGTCGGCACGACGCAGTGGCAGGCCTTCACGGAAAGCGGCTTCGTCAATCTGGATGATCCTGATGCCGGCAGCTTCCAGATCCACCACCTCGTCACGAATCGCCAGCGCCAGTTGCTGCGCCTGCTGCTTGCGGCTCAGGTCTTCGCGCGGGAAGGACCACATCAGCATGGTTACGGGGCCGGTCAGCATGCCCTTCATGATCTTGCCGGTTTGCTGCTGGGCATAGGCAATCCATTCCACGGTCATGGCTTCAGGACGGGAAATATCACCGTAGATCACCGCAGGTTTCACACAGCGCGAGCCATAGCTCTGCACCCAGCCGAAGCGGGTGAACAGATAGCCGTCCAGCTGCTCGGCAAAGTACTCGACCATGTCGTT
>CAZKTB010000227.1:0-2308 GCA_964555485.1 uncultured Thiopseudomonas sp.
TTACACCAACATGCCAGGTACGGTTGAAGTTGATGGGGTAGATGGCGTCATCACGCACCCACAGGCCGTTTTTCTTGTTGAACACGTTGTTGACCTGGGCGAACAGGGTGTACTGCTGAATGTTGTGGCTGTAACCCAGATCGGTGGTGTTAAAGGCCTTTTGCTTCTGCTTGAAGTTGTTTTCAAAGTCTTCCGCAGCGTAGGCACGGCTGCGCCAGTTCTGGGTCAGGGTCAGGGTTCCGTCGGGTACCACTTTGTAGTCCAGACCGGCGGTGATGCTGTGAGCTGATACGCCTGGCAGTTTTTTACCGTTGTATGCACCATTGGCTTCGTTTTCACGCGTAATTTTGGCGACGGTCCAGGCGTAATTGATACGAGCCCCCAGTTGTTCGCTGAATTGGTAACGGTCCTGAATCTCCAGACCGTATTTGCGGGATTTGTCGATATTGGTGTTGTACGAAGGAAGGTTCCAATCGCTGGATGCGTAATAATAAATCTCGTTACGCAGACGGGAGTAAAAGGCGGTAACTTTCAGCTGGTTCCTGTCTGTGTGGTGGTTCAGTCCCAGGTTCAGGTTTCTGCTTTTGGCCGGCTTGATAAAGTCATTGAAGGCGCCGCTGAAGGTAAAAAAGCGGTCAATGTCGGGCGCCTGGAAACCATAGCTGATATTGGCAAAAATGCTGAGCTGTTCGTTGTATTGGTGGTTGATGCCCAGATCCCAGGCGTTCAGCTTGTGGTCGTCTTTCTGACGGATGCCAGAGTCTTTGTAGTCATACTCGACCTTCTCGCGGCGAACTCCAGCGCTAAGCAAAGTGTTGCCCAGACTGTACTGGCCCTGCAGATAAATGGCTTTGTTGTCTTTGTGGGTTTTATTGGTTCCCGCTTTGCGCTCACCATCAAACAGCTGTACGCCAGCAATCAAGGCCAGCTGGTCCAAATCAAGTGTCGTGGAAAAGTCAGTAGACCTGTAGTCGTACTTTTGCTTGTCCATTCCATACCGGGTACGGAATGTTACGTTATCCGACTCTTTCTTCTCGACAGCATGATCAAGATTGAAAGACAGCATTTCGTTCAGCTGGTAACTGGTGCCCAGGCGGTTGGTGTCGGTTTTCAGCTCCAGCATGGTGTATTCGTTAAAAGGTCCAGGCTCCCAAAATGGCGCTGCTCCTGGTTGTGATGGTTTTTTATCGAACTCTTGCTTGGTAATGGGAGAGCCATACCTGGTATTGATCCGGGTACGGTCCTTGCCCAGACGAAGTTCAAGTCCTTCCACAGGAAAGAGTTTCAGGTCAGCTGACAGGTTCTCGGCATCAGAGTCGGCCTTTTTGCCGTTGACGTCTTTTTTTCGCTGGCCGTCGGTCTGGCTCTTGTCTGCCAACACCTGGATGGCAAACAGGTCCTGCTTGATGCCCGCTGTGATGCTGCCCTGACCGTAACTGTGGCTGCCGCCGGCGATGCTCAGATCCACACCGTGCAGATCACGGGTCACGATATTGATTACACCAGCCATTGCGCCATCACCCTGGGCAACGGAGCCACTGCCCTTGATGATCTCGATGCGCTCGATACTGGCAACAGGAATGCTGCTGAGCAGCTGGGGCTGCATGTCGACGTTGTTCAGGCGGCGGCCGTTCAGGGTTACCACAATGTTCTGATAGCCATCACCAATACCGTAACCACGCATGTCGATCAGCTGCTGGTAGGGGTTGCCCGAATTGGGCATCACATTGACCGAGCTGAAACGTCCCAGGTAGTCATACAGGCTGGTGGCACCAGACTGCTTGATGTCTTCGTGGTTATGAATTTCGGATGCGTAGGGCGCAACGAAGTCTTCTTGTACCAGACGGTTGCCGGTGATTACGGACTTTAGCAGTTCGGTACGGGTATCGGTTTCGGCAGCAGCTTGCTGTGCCAGCGGCAGGGCCAATACAGCCAGCGCCAGTCGGGAAAGTTTCATCTTGTGGAATCCTCAAAAGTGAATGGGCTTTTGAGGAGGGCAGGAGGCAAGCGCAAAGGCGCACTAAAACTAGGCGAGCTGCGCTTGACGGTGCAGCCCTCCGCAACACCTGTCGTGCGCATCAGGCAGGTCTCCGGGCTGACGATGAACCTGAGCACCTTCCCAGTGTTAACCAGTGGTCTCTTGCGCAGGCGTGCGATAAGTGAAATCGCGTCGTGTACCGTTGCGGGGGCAGCGCGGGCGGATAATTCCGCCTGACTTCCCTTTTAAGGCTGTAGCAGCCACCTTGATGCAGCGCAGGCGGCCTCTGGAGCTGCCTGCGTATTGGCTGGGCACATTAAACGGCAAATG
>CAZKTB010000228.1:0-2295 GCA_964555485.1 uncultured Thiopseudomonas sp.
CCTGGCCTTGATGAATGTTGGCCTGGATCTGGTCGGCCAGGCGCGCAACTGGCTGGACTATGCCGCGGAGCTGCTGGGCGATGGTCGTGATGCCGACCATCTGGCATTCAGGCGTGATGAGCGTGCATATCGCAACCTGTTGCTGGTTGAGCAGCCAAATGGCGACTTTGCCGTAACCATGGTCAAGCAGTTTCTTTATGACAGCTGGCATTACCTGGTGCTGGAGCAACTGGCCAGCTCGAAGGATGAGCGTGTGGCCGGCATTGCTGCCAAGTCACTGAAAGAGGTGACCTATCACCTGCGCCGCTCCAGTGAGTGGGTCAGGCGTCTGGGTGACGGAACCGCTGAAAGCCATCAGCGCATGCTGGCAGCTGTAGCCGACGTCTGGCGCTTCACCGTTGATTTGTTCAACAGTGACGAGGTCGAACAACGACTGCATGCAGCAGGAATCATTCCATCCGCCGAGGCAATGGAAGAGGCCTGGCGGGCGAAGGTTGCCGAAGTATTTGACGAGGCGACACTGCCCGTGCCGGCTCCGGCAGAGTATTTCTACCTGGACAGCCGCAAGGGTGTGCACAGCGAGCACCTGGGATATCTGTTGGCAGAAATGCAGTTTCTGCAGCGTGCATATCCGGATGCAACCTGGTAGTCGATGAACTCAAGGCAGTGGCGTCATGACCGGACATGGTGTGGCGCCACATAATTAACCAAAGGTTTTACCGGCTTTTCAAGATGATTTGCAGGCAACCTCAAGGCGGCTTGATGTCCTGTAAACACCTGGGCTGAAACGCCGGCTTTAATAAAACAAAGAGCAACTTTGCTGATTGAAACAGTATCGGCCAGAGGGCGCTTTTTCAAAAAACAAGTTGTTTGTGAATTGGTAGTTGATCAAGGCCATTAATACCGGAGAACCGAAATGACATTAACACTTATACCAGCGCGCAGTAATAGCCTGACCGATAGTGCGGAAGCCGTTGCCGTGGCGTGGGAAGTTTTAAACCGGGTAATGGACCCGGAAGTTCCGGTTGTCAGTGTTGTCGATCTGGGAATTGTTCGTGATGTGGAATGGAATGACGGCAGTGTCTGCATTGTTGTTACTCCAACCTATTCGGGCTGCCCGGCCACCGACACCATCGAAGAAGACATAGTGCAGGCGCTAAAGGCGGCGGGTTATACAGACCCTGAAATCAGACGGCAACTGGTACCAGCCTGGACTACCGACTGGATATCCGGGATCGGCCGCGAGCGTTTGCACGAGTTTGGCATTGCGCCTCCGGTTGGCAGTAGCAGCAAGCTGGGTTTGATGAACGTTGACCCAGTGGTGCGCTGCCCACAGTGCGGCAGCGAGCACACCGAGCGTGTCAGCGAGTTCGGCTCTACTGCCTGCAAAGCGCTGTATAGCTGCATTGATTGCCTGGAACCATTCGACTATTTCAAATGCATTTGAGGAAAGACGGGGCTGCCTGTGCAGCTGCTTCTTGACTGGAGAATACAATGAGCAAATTTCATAACCTCACCGTGCGGAATGTGCGTGCAGAAACGCGCGAAGCAGTATCAATTGCTTTTGATGTGCCCGCAGAACTGAAAAAAGAATTCGAGTTCACCCAGGGCCAGTATCTGGTGGTGCGTACCTGCCTCAACAATGAAGAGGTTCGCCGCACCTATTCGATCTGTTCCGGCGTGAATGACGAGGAGCTGCGGGTTGCCATCAAGCGTGTACCGGGCGGACTGTTTTCAGGTTTTGCCAATGACCAGCTGAGGGTTGATCAGCAAATCGAGGTGATGCCGCCATCGGGCAGCTTCTTTGTCACGCTGGATCCTGCCCGCGCAGCCAGCTATCTGGCGATTGCCGCCGGCAGTGGCATCACGCCGATTCTGTCTACCATCAAGACAACACTGGAGGTGGAGCCCAAGAGCAGCTTTACCCTGATTTATGGCAACAGGTCCAGCAACTCGGCGATGTTCCGTGAACAGCTGGAAGACCTGAAAAACACCTATATGGACCGCTTCAACATCATCTTCATGTTTACCCGCGAGCAGCAGGATATCGACCTGTACAACGGCCGGATTGATGCCGACAAGTGCAAGGAGATTTTCAGCCGCTGGATTGATGTTGCCGGCTTGCAGGCGGCCTTCATTTGCGGGCCACAGGCCATGACCGAAAGTGTGCGCGACCAGCTGCTTGAGGGCGGTCTGGCTGCAGAGCGTATCCATTTCGAGCTGTTCTATGCGCCTGGTAATGAAAGCAAACGGGCAGCCCGCCAGGCTGTCGCCACGGAAAGCGGCAGCGACACC
>CAZKTB010000229.1:0-2278 GCA_964555485.1 uncultured Thiopseudomonas sp.
TCCTACAAAAACACATCTGTTCTTGCGCAGGCATCCTGCACGAAACGGCATGCTGCCACCTGTGTAGGTGCGAATTTATTCGCACAAAACCGTCATTCACAAAACCCACACAACACCATACCCGCGGTAATACCTGAGCGAGTTTCCGCTCACACATCCGAAACCCATCATTTTCAGCGGCTTGCTGAACAAGGCTTGAACCGTTCCCTGATAGAGCCCTCCGTACCTTGCCCAGCACCGGTAAAACCGCCTTAATTGTTCGATCCATTTTCGAAGCATCTGAAAACCGTCCGACCGCATCTGACCAGTCGGCAACCGCTAATTGCCAGCCACGACAGACCCCCCGCATTACAGCCTGTTCAGCGTCACCACTTCAGAGCTTCCGACGTTTCACCGGAGAGCCCATGAATACCAATGCAACACCCGCCCCCATTGTCGAACTGCCTTACACCGACTGGCAGTTTGCCGCGCCCGACAACAGCGACCTGACCGACCAGCTGGAACAGGGCAAGGTACTCTGCTTCCCGCAGCTGGCCTTCAGCCTGAGCGAGCAGGAACAGGCCCTGCTGGGGCCGGAGCTGGTCGATCCCAAACGCAAGAACATCAGCTTCAATATCGACAAAAACCGCATCAATGGCGTGGCCGATCCGGCCAACGAAACTGCCGTCCGCGCCCTACTGGAGCGCTACTACCAGCACACCAGAAACCTGGTGGAAACCCTGCTGCCCGAATACAGGGGCAAGCTGCTGGAGCCGGTCAACAGCCTGCGCGTGCATGAAATCAGTCAGTGACAGGGCAAAAACTCCTGGCGCAAGGATGACACCCGCCTGCACGTGGACGCCTTTCCCTCGCGCCCCATTCATGGCCAGCGCATCATCCGCGTATTCCACAACATCAACCCCCATGGTGTACCCCGCGTATGGCGTGTGGGCGAGCCATTCGAGCAACTGGCCGAACGCCTGCTGCCGCGCGTCAAGCCCTATTCCGCGCTATCTTGCAGCCTGCAGGCCGCACTGAAAATCACCAAGAGCAAGCGCAGCCACTATGACCATCTGATGCTGGGCCTGCACGACGCCATGAAAGCCGACATGGACTACCAGCATCATGGCGAGCAATGGACGGCGGAGTTCCATCCCGGCACCACCTGGATGGTGTTTTCCGACCAGACTCCACATGCCGCCATGAGCGGCCAGTACATGCTGGAGCAGACCTTCCTGCTGGATGTGGCAAACCAGAAAAACCCGGAGCTGTCTCCACTGCGGGTACTGGAGCGTCTCAAGGGTCAGTCACTGCTGTAAGAAGCGCTTGAGCAAGTACCGCTCTTATCCAGAATCAAGAACATCCCGGTCCGGGTAAAAATATTGTAAACGCACTGAACAGGGCTTAGACCAAAGTCGTAAAATGGCGTCGTCCAAATGGAGACGCATCATGAAAAGACAATCTATGGACTCATCGCACTGTCACTGGCTGCATGGTTGCTGCCCGTGATTGCACAAGTACCCGACTGGGGTATCTGTGTCTGGCGCAAGCAGCTGATCTACTGGAGCGGCCTGGCGTCCTTTCTGCTGATGACACTGGTCATGCTGCTGGCCATCCGGCCACGCTGGCTGGAAAAACCGCTGAGCGGGCTGGACAAGATGTACCACCTGCACAAGTGGGCCGGCATCAGCGCTGTCGGTCTGGCCATTACCCACTACGGCCTGAAACTTGCCAAGGGTCCAATGCTTCTGGTGTTTGACGAAGCGGTCAAAGGCGAGCGCATCAAGACCTTCCTGGAAGTATTCCGCGGCTCAGCCAAGGATCTTGGCGAATGGTCGGTCTGGCTGTTTGCCGCCATGATCCTGCTCGCACTCTGGCATCGCTTTCCCTATCACGTCTGGCGCTATATCCACAAAGCCCTGGCCGCCATGTACCTGGTCATCGTCTACCACGGCATAGTGCTGACTCAGGCAGAATGGTGGCTACAGCCTGCCGGCCTGCTGATGGCTGCGGCATCGGTACTTGGCACCTACTGCGCATTCGTTTCACTGAGCGGTCGTATCGGCCAGTCCAACCGTCATAACGGTATTGTGCTGGCAGTGCGCGAACTGAACCAGAACACCTTTGAAGTGGTTTGCCAGCTCGACAAACAGTGGCGACACCAGCCCGGCCAGTTTGCCTTCCTGACTTTCAACAAACACGAAGGCCCCCACCCCTTCACCATTGCCAGTGCCGACCAGGGCGATGGCCAGATCCGCTTCGCCATCAAGGCGCTTGGCGACTACACCTACAAGCTTGG
>CAZKTB010000230.1:0-2251 GCA_964555485.1 uncultured Thiopseudomonas sp.
ACCATCAGGCTGAATTCGCCGCCACGGGTGCGGGCCAGTACGGAATGTTTGGGCAGACTGGTTTGCAGAAGGTGGGCAATATCGATCAGCAGACCGTCGGCCCGCTGTCCCCCGAGTTTCTGGTTGAACCTGGCAAGATCGCCAATTTGCAGGATCAGCAGATGGCCGCTACCGGCTTCATCGTCATCGCCCAGGTGATTGCATAGCTGCTGTTCAAACAGGCGCCGGTTGGCCAGTCCGGTTAGGGGGTCGCGGTATGCCTCGGCATGCAGTTTTTCGCTGCGTGCGGCTTCTTCGGCAAACAGTGCCTTGAGCTTTTCGGCCATCTGGTTCATGGCGCCGACCACGCGGCGAAACTCGGGGGTTTTCGGCAGGCTGGCGATACTGACGAACTCGCGCCGGGCTATGGCATTGGACTGTTCCACCAGATAATCCAGGGGGCGCAGCTGATGCCTGAGAAACAGCGCGCCCAGCAGCAGGCTGATGCCGCCAAGGGCGGACAGCCAGAACAGGCTGCCCAGAATGTCTTGCCACATGCGGTCGATGGCAAACACCGGATGGCTGACAACCTCTACCCGGGCTGCCTGTCGCCAGCCGTCACTGATATAGGCATCACCCATGGCCGGCTGCAGGCTGACCAGGCGGGCAAACCAGGCGGGTGCTTTTGCCTGTACCGGAATGCCGCTGCGCTCGAACATGCGCGTGCCTTCGGGTACTTTCACTACGCGAATGCTGTCAAAGTAGCCGCTGTCGAAAATCGAGCTGACCATCAGTTCCATCATGGCCGGATCATCAACATGGTCACTCAGGCTCAGGCCCAGCGCTGTGGCGGCATCCTGGGCGTGGGCGCGCAGCTGGCTGATCTGCTGTTCGCGGGAGCTTTCCATGGTGACCACCGCGCTGCCAATGAAGTAGCTCAGCATCAGGATCAGAATCGCTATGAATAACTGTTTGAATAATGACATGCTTGGCTCCTATCAATGGCCGGTAAAGCCCTCGGTGCGCATTTTCTGTAACAGGTCCTGCCAGCGGGACAGGCGTTTGCTGTCGCCCATATGCTTGCCGGAGCCGCGTCCGGGCAGCCACAGGCCTTCGGCATTAAAGGCGTAAACCGGGCGCAGGTCGCTACGCTGACTGGCGGGCTCGATGGCGTCGATCAGGTTGTCCAGCACCAGTGGTGTGGCGCTTGGCTCGGGATAATAGGTCAGGACCATGTGGGCCTGGTCAAGATGCAGGGCCTTGACATAGGTGATGCGTAATTTGTCCATCGGAACGCCCAGCTGACGCAGGCTGAAATACTTGGCAATGGCATAGTCTTCACAGTCGGCAGCACCTTTGTAAAGTGCTTCAACCGGTGTTGCCCAGTAGTCTTCCATGCCCCAGATTTCAGTGTCATTACGAAAGCGCAGCTGCAGGTTGAAGAACTGGTTGACCGCCTTGAGCTGGTCCAGCTCGCTGGCATCGGCATAACGCTGTAGCAGATACTGCCAGTCGGCGATGCGCTTGCTGGCCTGGGCCGACTTGCCGTAATGCAGCTCGGCCCTTTGCATGATGAGCTTGAAATTCCAGCGTGCAGGGGCATCGGCCAGTAGCAGGGAACTGCCAAGCAGCAACACCAGCAAAGCGGATAGCAAATGACGGAAATTCCTGCGCACGGATTAGGTCTGTCGCCTCTGTAAAAAGATGGCTCAAAAGGCCTGTGAAACAGGGGGCATGATAGCAGATTGCCGGGTGCATCAGCGTGATGCGGCCAAGGCATTTACCCGGGGCGATAAATCGGATGGAACAGTGAAAATCCGGTCTGCTATTACGGCTTTTGCTCCAGCCGCAGCAGGATCAGCGAGGCACCTATGATGAGCACCATGCTGAGCAGAATCCAGGGCGTGACCGGATCGCCGAACAGCAGGGCGGCAAAGCTGATGGCATAGACTGGCTCCAGTGCGATGAAGCCGCTGCAGGTGCTGGCCGAAATGCGCTGCAGCGCATACAGATAGAGCAGCAACAGCACGGCAGTATTGACGACACCAAGCGCGCCCAGTGCCAGCCAGCTGGTGGTGCCTGCCGGGACCGGAGTGGCATGGAACAGGGCCGGGAGCAGCAGCACGAATACCAGGCTGTTTTGTACCAGTGACAGGCTGGCCGGCGACAAGGGTTGCTGCACGTGTTGAGTGACACGCCAGAAAAACGCATAGGCCACTGCCGAGGCCAGACCGGCCAGGGTGCCGGCTACACTTTCGTTGCCACCGCTATC
>CAZKTB010000231.1:0-2250 GCA_964555485.1 uncultured Thiopseudomonas sp.
ACTCATGATCAATTCCTCCAGTGATTCATTCGGCTGGCTGCTTCAGTCAGCTGTTTTGGCTGTGTCCGGTACGGGGGCTTAAAATGCTTCCAGCGCCGCGGCCAGATCCTGCTCGGCGGTGGCAAAACCGGCGGCATTGGCTTCTTCACCCATGTTCAGGCCTTCGGCATAGATGAACTGGACATCTTCGATACCGACAAAGCTCAGCCAGGCCTTGAAATAGGGCGTCTGGGTATCGGCTTCGGTGCCACGGTACATGCCGCCGCGGGCAAAGCCGACCAGGGCACGCTTGTTTTTAAGCAGGCCTTCGGGACCATTAGCGGTATAACGGAAGGTTTCCTGGTTGATGCTGACGTTGTCGATCCAGTCTTTCAGCTGCGAGGAAATGCCGAAGTTGTACATGGGCACACCCAGTACCAGAACGTCTGCATTGCGCAACTGTTCGACAAGCGCCAGACTCTGCCCGGCACGCTGCTGTTGCTCCGCGGTGCGGGCATCGGCCGGGGTGAAGATGGCCTGGATTGCCGCTTCGTCAAATACCGGTACCGGGTTCACCGACAGGTCCAGTACTTCAAGCTGGGCGCCTGGATGTTCCTGCAGCAGACGCTCGCTGATGCGGTTGGCGATGGTGGTGGAATGTGCGCCTTCGGTGCGGGCGCTGCCATTGATTTGCAAGATTTTCATTTCATTCGGTTCCTGTTCTGGTTAGGATGCGATTATTCTATTTCATACAGCATTGATGGATAAAGAGGGCTAAATGAACAACATTGTTGCTCCTGAGGAACAATTGTCGGCCGATGATTTGCTGATCTTTGCCCGGGTGGCCGAGCTGGGCAGCTTCACTGCTGCAGCCGACCGGCTGGGCCGGCCCAAGTCGACGGTATCGCGCCGTATCAGTGCGCTGGAGGAGCAGCTGGGGGAGCGCTTGCTGGTGCGCACCACCAGGCAGATGCACCTGACGGACTTTGGCCGTGCCTTGCTGGAGCATGCGCAGATGGTGGCCCACGAGGTCAGTGCCGCCTGGGCCCTGAGCGAGGAGCGCAAGCTGGAACCGAGCGGGCGCTTGCGGGTATCCATTCCCAGTGATTTTGCCAACCTGTTCCTGGTCGAGATGCTGGCAGCTTTTTCCGACTTGCATCCGCAGGTCAGTCTGGAGCTGGATCTGTCGCCGCGTAGGGTCGATCTGCTGGCGGAGGGTTTTGACCTTGCCGTGCGCATTGGCGATCTGCCCGACGATGCCCTGCTGGTGGGGCGCAAACTGACGCGCATGGGCAGTGGCCTGTATGCCAGTCCGGAGTATTTGCGCAGTCATGGCATCCCGCAGCAGCCGGATGATTTGCTGCAGCATCAGGCATTGCATCTGCGTACTGCACGCGGTCAGCTGATCTCCTGGCAGCTGAGTCATGGACAAGAACGCTGGGCCAGGGAAACCTCCGGGCGGATCCATGCCAATACGCCGGAGCTGCTCATGCATCTGGCCTGTAATCATGCGGGCATTGTCGGGCTGCCGCATCGGTTTGCCGAGCTGAAAGTGAAGAGCGGACGACTGCAGAAGGTCATGCCGGACTGGCAGTTGCCTGAAGTGGATGTGTGGGCGGTATTTCCGGGACGACGGTTGTTGCCGGCGAAAACCCGTGCCTTTATCGAGATGCTGGTGGTAGCGCTGAAAGACTCGTGACCGGCTCAGGAAGGGATTCTGGCCTGATCTGGAGCCACGGCACTCCAGTGTGAAGTGCCGTTATGGCTCGGTTGCACGCCGGCAAAGCGTACCTGTACCTCGACCTGCAGCAGGGGATGCATGAGCGGGCCGGGCCGGTATCTGGCTGACCAGTTGTCAGCCATTGGTGTGCGCTATTAGAAACCTATGACTTTGCGGCCCGGTTCAAGCAGACGGGCACCCATGTCGTCAGGTTTGGCCGGGGTGACGTCGGCACGCAGATCGGCTGGTGTCTTGCCGCTGTTGGGCAGATAGAGTGCACAAACCGAAGCTGTGGCACCTTTCTTGATGGCGGCATCCAGCAGCTGTACCGGAGTGACATTGTTCGGCTTGAGTGCTTCGCCGGTGGCGTCTTTCAGGGCCATGTCGCCGGCTGAATCACAGAGCAGAATATCGACTTGCGCACCCTGCTCCTGCATCTGGTTGGCCAGAACCATGGCCATGCCCTGGCTCATCGGGCTGGCAGAGGTCAGGGAAACGGTCACCTGCTGCTGTTCGGCGGCCAGTGCGGCAGAGGCGGTCAGGGCCAGGCC
>CAZKTB010000232.1:0-2225 GCA_964555485.1 uncultured Thiopseudomonas sp.
TTTCTGGATGGCGGTGCGCACCAGCTGTGCCTGTTCAGGTGTGCCCTGACGCATGGCGACAATCAGTGGCAGGGTCGGCTTGCCTTCGGCCAGGTCGTCACCGACGTTCTTGCCCAGGGTTTCGGCGTCGCCCTGGTAGTCGAGCAGGTCGTCCATCAGCTGGAAGGCGATGCCCAGCTTGTCGCCGTACTGGCGCAGGGCCTCGGTCTGTTCGGCTGGAGCGTTGACCAGCAGCGCGGCACACTGGGTGGCGGCTTCAAACAGCATGGCGGTCTTGGCGCGGATGACTTCCATATAGGTTTCTTCGCTGGTGCTGGCGTCACGCACCTTGGTCAGCTGCAACACTTCGCCTTCGGCAATCACGCGGGTGGCGTTGGACAGCACCTGCAATACCGGAATGGATTCCAGCTGCACCATCAGCTCGAACGAACGGGCATAAAGAAAGTCGCCCACCAGCACGCTGGCCGAATTGCCCCACTTGGCATTGGCGGTGGCACGGCCACGGCGCAGGTCGGACTTGTCGACCACATCGTCATGCAGCAGGGTGGAGGTATGCAGGAACTCGATGGAGGCCGCCAGCTTGCAGGTACGCTCGTCGCACTGGCCCAGCGCATTGCCGGCCAGCAGGGTGAGCAGCGGGCGCAGGCGTTTGCCACCGGCAGAGATGATGTAGTCGCCAATTTTCTCTACCAGGGGGACTCGCGAAGTCAGCTGGTCGCGGATCAACTGGTCAACGGCGGCAAAGTCGTCGGTGACGACCTGATAGAAACTCTGTGGTTGCATGACAGGCAAGGCTCCAAAAAGATTGTTCAGCATGCTAGGTTCAGCATTCTGTGATGTCAAGAAAATAGCAGTGAACAGGGCTTGAAACCTCTGCAAGGCTTGCGTACAATTTGCGCTCCAAAGTTATGGATGTGCGTATTTGACGCCCATCCGATTTCAGGCAACCTGCCTTACGCAATTGTCAGCAGCCCATCCAGCGGCTGACAGCCATGCCGGACACTACCTATTCTTAAAAAGGTTCGGGTGAGCAGGAATTACGGAGATATACGATGTACGCAGTTATTGTAACTGGTGGCAAGCAGTACAAGGTCGCCGAAGGCGAATACTTGAAAATCGAGAAGCTGGAAGAAGCTACCGGCAACAGCATCACTTTCGACCGCGTTCTGCTGGTCGGCAATGGTGAAGACGTGAAGATCGGTGCGCCGGTTGTTGAAGGTGCCAAGGTTACCGCCGAGGTGGTTTCCCAGGGTCGTCACGACAAGATCCGCATCATCAAGTTCCGCCGTCGTAAGCACAGCATGAAGCGTCAGGGCCACCGTCAGTGGTTTACTGAAGTCAAAATCACTGGTATCCAGGCCTAATCGGCCGGTTTTTTTCACAGGAGAAATAACTCATGGCAACGAAAAAAGCAGGCGGTAGTACACGCAACGGTCGCGACTCGGAAGCGAAACGCCTTGGCGTCAAGATCTACGGCGGCCAGACTGTACAAGCCGGTAACATCATCGTGCGTCAGCGCGGCACCCAGTTCCACGCTGGTTACGGCGTAGGCATGGGCAAGGATCACACCCTGTTTGCAAAGCAGGAAGGCGTGGTCAAGTTTGAAGTCAAGGGCGAGTTCGGCCGTCGCTACGTAAGCGTAATCTAAGCGTAGCCAACAGCAGAATCCCCTGATTCGCAAAAAGCCCTGTCAGATTGACGGGGCTTTTTTGTTTGTTTTATTGGTTATTTTAAGTGTGATGTGGAAGTTGGTATTTGCAGCGCCGGGGTATGGGTTCCGCAAACACGCCGCAAGTACGTCCTTGTAGGCTCCGCAACGCCATCCATGGCGTTGAAGGTTTGCTCCACCCATACCCCGGCGCTGCTGCAAACTCCGAGTTGTCTGCGAGACTTTCCATGTGACAGGTGTTTTAGGACGAGCTGCCGTCATCACCCGGCTTGATCGAGTGATCTCCTGCAAGTTTACGTATAAAGCAGGAGATTACCGGGTCAAGCCCGGTAATGACGGAGAAGTGTAGTAGCCTGCTGGCTGTATGTAGGTGCGAATTTATTCGCACAAAATCCATGACACCTGGGCATGTTGGACTCCGCGGCTTGCACACACTTTTTGGCAGTGGGGTGCAGGTGGAGCAAGGCTTTGGCGGCATGGATGGCGGCACCAAGCTAACAGGGCAGTTTTTTGTTCCTGACAAAAACTGCATTTCCGCCATCCATGGCGGTCAGAC
>CAZKTB010000233.1:0-2213 GCA_964555485.1 uncultured Thiopseudomonas sp.
GCAAACCGGTTTTTTCCGCATTACCGCACCCTATGACGGCATCCTGATTGACGTATCAGTGGAGCAGGGCGACATGGCCATGCCGGGCACACCGCTGTTGTCGCTGTTCGATCCCGTCGCACTGCGGGTCGGGGTTTCCGTACCAGTTGCCGCCCTGGCTGATGGTCTTCCCGATGCCTCACAGATTCAGGTTTCCCATGACCAGCAGCAGCTGGCAGTCAATTCCGTGGAACAACTGCCCACTGCCGATGCCGGCTCACAAACCAGACGTCTGCGGTTGAACCTCGAGCCCGGTGCCAATGCAGTTCCCGGCCAGTCGGTCAAGGTGAGCTTGCAACGCTCCGCTGCCGGAGAACAGCAGCGACTGTTCATTCCGGCTGCTGCCGTGGTGCGCCGTGCCGAACTGACTGCCGTCTATGTGCAGAGCACAACTGCGGGCAAGGCACTGCTGCGCCAGGTACGTCTTGGTGCCATCGAGGGCGAGTTGGTGGAAGTGCTCAGCGGCCTGACCGAAGGCGAGCAGGTCCATCTGGATCCGCACGCTGCAAGCAGGGAGTAAGGCATGCAACCTCTGGGTATTTCCGGCCGCATTGCCGCGGCCTTTCAGGCATCGCCGATCACGCCCTTGCTGGCTTTGCTGGCACTGCTGATGGGTCTGTTTGCCGTCATCGTCACGCCGCAGGAAGAAGAGCCGCAAATCAACGTCACCATGGCCAACGTTATCATTCCGTTTCCCGGTGCGGCGGTGCGTGACGTGGAAAGCATGGTGGCAACCCCGGCGGAGCAGGTGCTATCGCAGATGGCTGGCGTCGAGCATGTGATGTCGGCATCCCAGCCCGGCGTTGCCGTGATCACTGTGCAGTTCGAGGTGGGTGTAACCCGCAACGACGCCCTGGTGAAACTGCATGATACCTTGCGCTCCAACGAGGACTGGCTGCCGCGTGATCTTGGCGTACTGGAGCCGATCACCAGACCCATGGGCATTGATGATGTGCCCATCGCCGCGGTCACCCTGTACAACCGCAATCCCGAGGTCGGCGCCTACGATCTTGAGCGCATTGCCCACAGCATCGAGGTGGAGCTCAAGCGCGTGCCCGGCACCCGTGAAGTGACAACCATCGGTGGACCGGGCCGGGTGGTACGGGTCGATCTGGAACCAGAGCGGCTGGCCGCCGTCGGCCTGACCGTCAATGATCTGCGCATGGCGCTGAAATCGGCCAACCTGGGCCTGCCCAGTGGCGAGCTGATCAGTGGCAACCGTGCTATCCAGATCGAGGCCGGACGTTTCCTCAACAATGCCCGTGAAGTCGCCGAACTGGTGGTTGGCGTGCATGAGGACAGGGCGGTTTATCTGGGCGATGTCGCCGCTGTCAGCGAAGGTCCGCTGCCGGCACGCAACTATGTACGCTTTGGTACTGCTGGCGAGAACGCCGAGAATCATCCGGCGATCACGGTTACGGTCACCAAGAAACCCGGCGAGAATGCCATCGACGTTTCCGAAGGGGTGATGGCTCGCATGGCCGAGCTGCAGAACACCTTGATTCCCCATGACGTAGAGGTGGTGGAAACCCGTGACTATGGTGCCACCGCCAACGAAAAGGCCCGCCAGCTGATCCAGAAACTGATTTTTGCCACCCTGTCGGTGGTGGCTTTGGTGTTTTTTGCGCTAGGCCGGCGTGAAGCGGCGATTCTTGGCGTGGCCGTCGGCCTGACTCTGGCAGCAACCCTGTTTGCCTCCTGGGCCTGGGGCTTCACCCTGAACCGCGTGTCGCTGTTTGCACTGATATTCTCCATTGGCATTCTGGTGGATGACGCCATTGTCGTGGTGGAGAACATCCACCGACACATGCAGCTCAACCCTGGCAAGAAACTGATGGAGCTGATTCCGCCAGCAGTCGACGAGGTTGGTGGCCCGACCATCCTGGCCACCTTCACCGTGATTGCCGCCTTGCTGCCGATGGCCTTTGTCAGTGGTCTGATGGGACCCTACATGAGCCCGATCCCGATCAACGCCAGCATGGGCATGGTGCTGTCACTGGCCATTGCCTTCACATTGACGCCCTGGCTGGCAAGGCTGTGGCTGAAGCCGCACAACACTGGCAAACAGCAGGACAGCACTGCGCAGCAGAAAAAGGGCCGTCTGCCGGCTTTTCTGACTCGTCTGTTCACTGCCATCTTTCGACCGTTTCTCGATGCGAAGAAGGGCGTGCGCA
>CAZKTB010000234.1:0-2201 GCA_964555485.1 uncultured Thiopseudomonas sp.
GGTCAGGGTCTGCCTGTGCTGACGCAATTGCCAGTCGGCTTGTTGCAGCTGTTGATCAATGGCCCGCTGCAGACGTAGCTGCAACTCATCCAGCCGCTGCATGCGCTGCTCGATCCGCTCGCGTGGATGGCGCATGCGCTTACGCTGACCATCCAGCAGCAGCTGGCGGTTTTGCAGCAATTCGCCCATGCGCCGTGCCAGGCGCTGGCGCTGCTCCTGCAGGCTCTGCAACAGCAGCTGCCGATCAGGTGACAGAAACTCGGCAGCCGCAGTCGGGGTAGGTGCACGAACATCGGCGACAAAATCACTGATGGACGTATCGGTTTCGTGGCCAATGGCGCTGACTACAGGTGTCCGGATGCCGGCCAGACAGCGGGCAACGGCTTCTTCGTTGAAGCACCAGAGGTCTTCCAGCGAGCCGCCACCGCGGGCCAGGATGATGGCGTCAAAACCGGCCCGGTCCGCCAGTTGCAAGGCATGGACAATTTGCGCGGTGGCTTCCTTGCCCTGTACTGCAGTGGGCACCAGCACCAGCTCGACATGTGGGGCACGCCGGGCGAAAACGCTGATGATGTCGCGGATCACCGCACCACTGGGCGAAGTGACCAGGCCGATACGACGGGGAAAGCGGGGCAGCGGTTGCTTGCGTTCGGCAGCAAACAGGCCTTCCTTTAGCAGCTGCTGCTTGAGCGCTTCAAAGGCGGCACGCAATGCACCTTCGCCGGCTGCTTCCATCCGGCTGACAATCAGCTGGTAGTCGCCACGCCCCTCATAGATGGACAGTCGCCCGGTCAGGCGTACCTGCACACCGTTGTCTGCCTGCTGGCGCGAGCGCGCGGCATTCTGCCGAAAGAAGGCGCAGCGTATCTGTGCGCCGGAATCTTTCAGGGTGAAGTACAGATGGCCTGAGGCAGGGCGGGCCAGGTTGGAAATCTCGCCTTCGACCACGATTGCCGGAAACACGTCTTCCAGCAGGTGGCGGGCACGCTGGTTGAGCTGGCTAACCGTCAGGATTTCTTGCTGGGTCATCTATGCAGGGCTGTTCCGTTATTCAAAGTTGCATAGTGTAACCGGTTTTGCCGCAGATTTTTAGCGTGCAAACGGCTTCGGCCGGTTATGACTGCAAGTTGATTCGGACAATAAAAAGGTTGGTGTTTTCATGCCGGATATGGTATAAAACGCGCCGCTTTGCAGGAAAGTCTGCAGGCAGACTTAATCCACACACATACCGACACGTCTTTCTGGGTGCCCTGCGGGGTTGATTGGCGGGGTATGTGGAGGCTTAACCCAAATCATTACAGGAATCATCATGACTCAAAACGTATCCATGCGCGAAATGCTGCAGGCTGGTGTTCACTTCGGTCACCAGACCCGTTACTGGAACCCCAAGATGGGCAAGTACATCTTTGGCGCGCGCAACAAGATCCATATCATCAACCTGGAAAAGACCCTGCCACTGTTCAACGAAGCCATGAGCTTCATCGAGCAGAAAGCTGCCGGCAAGAACAAGATTCTGTTCGTTGGCACCAAGCGTTCCGCCAGCAAGATCGTTCGTGAGCAGGCCCAGCGTTGCGGCATGCCTTATGTTGACCACCGCTGGTTGGGCGGCATGCTGACCAACTACAAGACCATCCGCACTTCCATCAAGCGCCTGCGCGACCTGGAAGCCCAGGCAGAAGACGGTACTTTCGAGAAGCTGACCAAGAAAGAAGCCCTGATGCGTACCCGCGATCTGGAAAAGCTGGAGCGCAGCCTGGGTGGTATCAAGGACATGGGCGGCCTGCCTGATGCACTGTTCGTTGTCGACGTTGACCACGAAAGCATTGCCATCAACGAAGCCAACAAGCTGGGTATTCCCGTTATCGGTATTGTGGATACCAACAGCAACCCTGCCGGTGTTGATTTCGTGATTCCGGGTAACGACGACGCCATTCGCGCCGTTCAGCTGTACCTGACCGCCGCCGCTGATGCGGTAGTGCGTGCACGTCAGAACGCTGCAAGCTCCGCCGAAGAGTTTGTCGAAGTTGCTGACGAGGCTGCCGAAGCCTGATCGGGCTTGCCTGCGCCTGAAAAAAGGGGGCGTGGCCCCCTTTTTTGTTCGAATTGGAGCGTGACGGCCACGATGCCGGTCACGCCTGCTTATTGATTTTTACGAGGAACTAGAATGTCACAGATTACTGCTGCAATGGTTAAAGAGCTGC
>CAZKTB010000235.1:0-2200 GCA_964555485.1 uncultured Thiopseudomonas sp.
GTGCCCAATTATACCCGCGCGGTGCAAAGACGCAACCAGCGCGGGCAGGGCATTTCGCTTAATCCAGCACCCTGAATGACTCCAGCAGCGCCGGCACGCCCGGCAACATGCCGATCAGTGCCATTACTGTAACCAGGATGCCGAAGGTGATCGCGGGGATGCCCCAGCGGTCGGTGCGGCTCAGCTCCTGGCTGCGCTTCTTGTCGCCAATGATGCCCATGTTGTCCAGCAGCATGGTCAGCGACCAGCCGAATACCGGGTTGACCAGTGCCGAGCCGAATACCACGATGGCGGCGGACTGTGAGGTCTTGCCCTCACGGGTCATCTGCATGCCGGCTTCCAGCAGCGGAATGTAAACGCCGACGATCAGCGCAATGCTGAGTACCGGCGGCCATACGGCCAGGTCCATCGGGTAGCCAATGACGGCTGCACCGATACAAAGGACACCGGTCAGTACTGCGCCGGCCGGGATCGGGCGGCGGGCAATGGAGGCGGGCACCATGTAGGTACCCCAGGACGAGGCCAGGTTGCCGCCACCAAGCAGGGTGCCAACGACCTGACGACCGGATGCGACCATCATGGTGTCGTCAATTTCCATCAGCACACGCTTGGCGGTTTGCGGGTAGTTGATCTTCTGGAAGATGCGGTGGCCGAGGAAGTCGGGCGACCACATGGCAACCGCCAGTACGGCAAAGGGCAGTACCGCCATGAACTCGCCGAAGCCGGGCATGCCGAGCTGCCAGCCGGTGTCGGTGCCCCACCAGTAGGCCGGGTTCATGTTGGGCAGGCCGGGCTCGGTGCTGAACTCGAAGGGTGCGCCCATGGCATAAGCCAGAAGACCAGCCAGCAGACAGCCCAGCGGAATGGCCAGCCATTTCTTGCCCAGATGCTCCAGATAGGCATACATGATGACGTTGGCCAGTACCACCACAAAGGCGATGTGGGCTACACCGTTGCCTTCGGCCCAGCCGAACAGGGACTTGATCTGCGAGGTGACGCCAATGAAGCCCAGGTAGAGCAGCAGGCCGCCTGCCACGCCGTCACTGGTCAGGCGGGCCAGCAGGCTACCACCGCGGAATACGCCGAGCATCAGCCCCAGTACCCCGATCATGATGCCCAGCGCCATCGGGTGGCCGCCGGAGGCGACGATCAGTGGTACCAGCGGGATCAGCGGGCCGTGGGTACCGGCCAGGTTGGCGCGGGGGTTGAAGAAACCGGAGAACAGGATCACGAACAGAATGGCCGCGATGATCATTTCAAAGCGGGCGTTCTCGATGACGAAGCTGTCGGGCAGGCCGAGCGGGCCGGCAAAGGCACCCACCACAGCGGCTACCATGACGATCTTGCCGATGGTGGCGGCAACTGCCGGTACCCAGTCTTCGAACTCGAAGCGGTAGTCGCGGTAGGGCAGGTTAATGCCCCAGCGTCTGGGGTTCATGATGGACAGTTCGTAGTCCAGGTAGTCCTGGCGGCGGGCAAACTCGCTGCTGGGACGGTGTAGCTCTTTATAGCTGGTTTCGGTTGTGTTGGTCATAGGCGTTAGCTTGTAGTTATTAATAAACACACACACTCGCTCCCCGGACAAAAAAGCCGGAGAGAAGTCATTTGATTAACGCTTATTGTTTTTGTTATGGACGCGGCCGAAGCCGCAAAAGGCGGGAAGACTCGAAAGGCCTGCGACGAGCGCATGCATGAGGCTTGCCTGTGCTGCGGACAGCACAAAAGTGGGGGCCATTCTGAAGGCGTTGAGGGCGCAAGTCTATGCCTTGCGGGGGTACTTAAGTGGTATGTCTTTTGTTGTTTTTGGGTGTTTCGGTAACAAAAAGCCCCGCTCTGGGGCGGGGCTGTTACGAAACGAAGCCTGGCTTTACTCGTCGAGGAACGAGCGCAGGTGCTCGCTGCGAGACGGGTGGCGCAGCTTGCGCAGGGCTTTGGCTTCGATCTGGCGGATACGCTCACGGGTGACGTCGAACTGCTTGCCGACCTCTTCCAGCGTATGGTCGGTATTCATGTCGATACCGAAGCGCATGCGCAGGACCTTGGC
The DNA here is from genome assembly GCA_964555485.1 of uncultured Thiopseudomonas sp. Taxonomy (GTDB): domain Bacteria; phylum Pseudomonadota; class Gammaproteobacteria; order Pseudomonadales; family Pseudomonadaceae; genus Thiopseudomonas. The sequence goes on from CAZKTB010000235.1 coordinate 2,045, forward strand.
TTCACGCTCGGTCAGGCCGCTGAGTACGTCACGGGTGGCTTCCTTGAGGTTTTCACCTGTGGCCACATCGACTGGTGACTGCATGTTGGTGTCTTCGATGAAGTCGCCCAGGTGGGAGTCTTCATCGTCGCCGATCGGAGTTTCCATGGAAATGGG
>CAZKTB010000236.1:0-2186 GCA_964555485.1 uncultured Thiopseudomonas sp.
GTTGCCAACCACGATGCCGGCATTTTTCAGGGCGATCAGCGCCAGAAACAGGCCGATACCGGCACTGATGGCCGAGCGCAACGGCAGCGGAATACTGTTGATGATCCACTCGCGTACCTTGAACAGCGACATGGCAAAGAAGATCAGACCCGACAGGAACACTGCACCCAGCGCAACCTGCCAGGTGTAGCCCATGGTCAGGACTACGGTGTAGGTGAAGAAGGCGTTGAGGCCCATGCCGGGTGCCAGGGCGATCGGGTAGTTGGCCAGCAGGCCCATGATCAGCGAGCCGATGACGCCGGCCAGACAGGTGGCGACAAATACTGCGCCCAGGTCCATGCCCGTTTCCGCCAGCATCGGCGGGTTGACGAACAATATGTAGGCCATGGTGAGGAAGGTGGTGATGCCGGCGATGATTTCGGTGCGGACCGTGGTGCCGTGCGCCTGGAGCTGAAAGATGCGTTCGAGCATTGTGCTGGGACCGGGAGAGAAAAAACAAGGCGCAAGGATACCAGCCCGAGGCCGGAAAAGTCATGTGGGCAGGCCGCTCGAGCTGGGGTATTCTTAGCTTTTAAATAAGGTATCGATGCCGATGCCGATAAAACGCATGAATAACAGGGACAAAAACAATGAAGCCCAAGGGTATTTTCCTGCTGGCGGGCATGCTGCTCGCCTTGCTGCTGGCTGGTTGTGAACAATCTGCGGAGCAGCAGTTGCCGCCGCGACCGGTATTGGTGGTACAGCCAGAACCGGCCCATGAGGGCGCGGGCATGTATCCGGGTGAGGTTCGGGCGCGTTTTCAGCCGGAACTGGCCTTTCGTGTCGGCGGCAAAGTGACGCGGCGACTGGTGCAGACCGGTCAGCGTGTGCGTGCCGGCGAACTGCTGGCCGAACTGGATCCGTCCGATTTGCAGCTGCAAGTTCAGGCCATGCAGGCCCAGCAGGCCGATGCCCGTGCCGGCCTGGCACTGGCCCGCGATGAGCTGGAGCGTTATCGCAAGCTGTATCAGAGCAACCTGTTGAGCGAGTCCCAGCTCGACAGCCTGCAGACCAGGGAAAAGAGTGCCATGGCGCGCCTGGAACAGGCTGGAGCATCGCTGAAGCATGCGAAGAATCAGCTGCAATACGGCCGCTTGCTGGCGTCCGAGGATGGCATTATCGCCGAAACCCGGGTTGAAGCCGGCCAGGTGGTGGCTGCCGGTCAGCCGGTATTTGTGCTGGCCGCCGATGGCCCGCGTGAGGTGGAGTTCAGTATTCCGGAACAGGCCTATGCCGATTTTGCGCTGGGCCAGGCAGTGCAGGTCAGCCTGCTGAATAGGCCCGAGCAGCGGCTGGCTGGCGAGATTCGCGAGCTGGCGCAATCGGCCGATCCGCGTTCGCGCACCTTCAGCGCCAGGGTCAGCCTTGCAGGCGAAGCTGCTGTCGAACTGGGCCAGAGTGCCAGGGTGCATGTCAGTGGCCGGGATGGCGAGGTCTGGTTTGTGCCGCTGTCGGCGGTGGATGGCGAAGGCCAGCAGGCCTTTGTCTGGTTGCTGGATGTCGCGCAGGGTACTGTGCGCCGCCAGCCGGTCAGCATGCGCGGTTACGATGACCAGCACGGGGTGATCGAGCAGGGGCTGCAGGGTAGCGACTGGCTGGTGGCAGCCGGTGTGCACCTGTTGCGCGAGGGCATGCAGGTCAGGGCGCTTGACCCGGAAAACCGTCCCGTTGCTGTCGGTAGCGGGGAGTAGCAGGCATGAAATTCAACCTGTCTGCCTGGGCGCTGAATAACCGCCCGCTGGTGCTGTTCATGATGCTGGTGATCATGCTGTCCGGAAGCATTTCCTACAGCAAACTGGGCCAGAGCGAAGATCCGCCCTTTACCTTCAAGGCAATGGTGATCGACACCCGCTGGCCGGGAGCCACCGCACAGGAAGTGTCGCGCCAGGTAACCGAGCGGATCGAGAAAAAACTGATGGAAACCGGCGAGTACGAGAAAATTACCTCGTTTTCCCGGCCGGGCCAGTCGCAGGTGATTTTTGCCGCCCGCGACAGCATGCGCTCGAAAGACATTCCCGAACTCTGGTACCAGATTCGCAAGAAGATTGCCGACATCCGGCATACCTTGCCGCGCGAGATTCACGGCCCGTTTTTCAATGACGAATTCGGCATCACCTTTGGCAACATCTACGCGCTGACCGGTGCCG
>CAZKTB010000237.1:0-2182 GCA_964555485.1 uncultured Thiopseudomonas sp.
TCAGCTGAAACAGGTGCTGGAGGTGGCGGTGGTACTGGCCGATGGAGCACCGCTGGCGTTTGAGCATTTCCCCAGTCTGCAGCCGGCGGCGCAACAAAGAGTGGAGCCTGCCATGCAGCAGGCCGGTGTTGCCGGGGCAACGGACAACAGCCTCAGGGAAAGAACCATCGCCCATGCCTTGAGGGTTCTCGACAGTCATCAGGGCAACGTCAGTGCCGCCGCCCGCGAGCTGGGCATCAGTCGCACCACGCTGTACAGCTATATGAAGGAGTGAGCTGTGCAGCCGGTAGCATCTGTCTCTTTATTGTGCGAAGGGGCTTGCCCCTGAGAAGAGCGCAGCAACATCTGCCGGGCTTGTCGGGGGCAAGCCCCCTCCTACAAGGACGTGCTACCGCACCGGCTTACCAGGAATACACTTCCCACGACGGAATGCGCAGCTCCGGCTTGCCCGAGTGGATGAAGCCGTCATCGCCATCGGCGCGCACCAGAAAATATGGCTTGCCCTTCTTCGGGATCACCTTGACCGCATACAGAAAACCGTTGATGCGGTATTCCTCGATGGTTTTGTCGCCCTGCTGGGTAATGGTCACTTCCGGCTCGCCAAGCGAGTCGCGGTCCGCAGCCAGTGCCGGGCTGGTGCTGAATGCCAGCAGCATGGCCAGCAACAGTGGTGAAAGAATGCTACGCATGACAAATCCTCCGGGTATGGCAAAAAACCAGGCAGCACCGGCTGCCTGCTCAAGGCGGGCAGGTTTGCCGGCCCTGTTTCTAGTATAGTCTGCAACCAGCAGACGCCACAGCCTGCGCGCGCATGTCGCATGCATGACAGCGGAGCGGGGCTGCGTCACCTATTCAATACAAGGGGTCAAATTCAAGATGTCGGATGCACCACTGGTTCTGGTTGATGGTTCTTCTTACCTGTATCGCGCTTACCATGCGCTGCCACCGCTGACGACATCGACGGGGCAGCCGACCGGCGCGGTCAAGGGCGTGCTCAACATGCTGCGCAGCCTGCGAAAAGACTATCCTGCCAGCGTCATAGTGGTGGTGTTCGATGCCAAGGGGCCAACCTTCCGCGACCACATGTTCGAGGAGTACAAGGCCCAGCGTCCGCCGATGCCCGACGACCTGCGCAGCCAGATCGAGCCGCTGCACCAGTGCGTGCAGGCGCTGGGCTTTCCGTTGCTCTGTGTGGAAGGCGTGGAAGCCGACGACGTCATCGGCACCCTGGCACTACAGGGCGGCGGCAATGGCCAGCAGGTGGTGATCTCCACCGGTGACAAGGACATGGCCCAGCTGGTTACCGAACGGGTCACCCTGGTTAACACCATGTATCGCACCACCACCGACATCGCCGCCGTGAACGAGAAATACGGCATTGGCCCCGAGTTGATCATCGACTTTCTCGCCCTGATGGGTGACAAGTCCGACAATATCCCCGGTGTACCAGGAGTGGGCGAGAAGACTGCCACCGGCCTGCTGCAGGGGCTGGGCGACATGGACAGCATTTATGCCAACCTGGACAAGGTAGCGGAACTGCCGATTCGTGGCGCGAAAAGCCTGGGTGCCAGGCTGGAAGAACACCGCGATGTGGCCTATCTGTCACGCCAGCTGGCTACCATCAAAACCGATGTCGAGCTGGATGACTGTGCTGCCACCCTGGCCATGCAGCAACCTGACTATGAGCAGCTGCGCGAGCTGTACCGACAGATGGAGTTCAGAAGCTGGCTGAACGAAGTGGAGCAGGAAGCGGAAGAGGCCGGTGAGCCTGTTGCCGCTGCCGAAGAACAGGCCGAGGCCAGTTACAGCACCTTGTTGGCATGGAGCGAGCTGGATGCCTGGCTGGAGCGCCTGCAGCAAGCCAAGATCTTTGCCTTCGATACCGAAACGACCAGCATCGATGCCCAGCAGGCACAGCTGGTCGGCATGTCGTTTGCCATCAAGCCGGGTGAGGCCGCCTATTTGCCGCTGGCCCACAGCTATATGGGGGTGCCGCAGCAGCTGCCGTTCCAGGAAGCACTGGAGCGCATGCGTCCGTTACTGGAAAACCGGGACATCATCAAGGTGTGCCAGAACGGCAAGTACGACATCAACGTGCTGCATCACCACGGCATCAACCTGCGAGGTGTGCTGCACGACAGCATGCTGGCCTCCTATGTGCTCAACTCGACCGCTACACGCC
>CAZKTB010000238.1:0-2175 GCA_964555485.1 uncultured Thiopseudomonas sp.
TGCCCAGGCCAAACTCGGCGTTGTCCTCGAACAGCGAGTTGTTCCAGGCCGGACCACGACCCTCCGGGTTGACCGACCAGGGCGTGGTCGGCAGGTTGGCACCATAGATCGACGAACAGCCGGTGGCATTGGCCACCACCATGCGGTCACCAAACAGCTGGGACACCAGTTTCAGGTACGGAGTCTCGCCGCAGCCGACACAGGCACCGGAGAACTCGAACAGCGGTTGCAGGATCTGCGAACCCTTGATGGTGGTGCGCTTGATCTGGCTGCGGTCGTACTCGGGCAGCTGTTCAAAGAACGCCCAGTTCTGCAGCTCCTGTTCGTGATGCTCCGCTACCGGCTCCATGTTCAGCGCCTTGCGCGAAGCATTGGACTTGTCGCGGATCGGACAGATATCGACACAGAGGCTGCATCCGGTACAGTCGTCCGGCGAAACCTGGTAGATCATCACATGATCCTGCGGGAAGTCGCGGCCCAGCACCTTCTGGGTCTTGAAGCCGTCCGGCGCACCTTCCACATCACTGGCCGGCACCAGCTTGCTGCGAATCGCTGCGTGCGGACAAACCATCGGGCATTTACCGCACTGGGTGCACAGCTCGTTGTCCCAGATGGGAATCTCCAGCGCCAGTTTGCGCTTCTCGTAAGCGGCGGTACCCAGCGGAAAGGTGCCGTCCACCGGCATCATGCTGACCGGAATGGAGTCGCCCTCGCCGGCAATCAGGCGGGCAGTGAAGCGGTGAATGAAGTCCGGCGCTTCATTGGCCACCAGCGGCGGGCGCTCGAAGCTGCTGCTGGCCTGCTCCGGCAGCTGCACTTGGTGCAAGTTGGCCAGGGTGGCATCAATGGCACGGAAGTTGAAATCGACAATGCGCTGTCCCTTGCCACCGTAGGTTTTCTGCACTGCCTCCTTGATCGCGGCAATCGCCTCGTCACGCGGCAGTACACCGGAAATGGCAAAAAAACAGGTCTGCATGATGGTATTGATGCGCTTGCCCATGCCGGACTCCTGCGCCACATGGTACGCATCGATGCAGTAAAAACGGATGCGCTTGTCTAGCATCTGCTGCTGCATGCTGCGCGGCAGCTGATCCCACACCTGCTCTGGCGCATGCGGGCTGTTGAGCAGAAATACCGCTCCCTCTGCGGCCTTGGCCAGCATGTCGTAGCGCTCGATGAACTGCGTCTGGTGGCAAGCGACAAACTGCGCCTGGTGATCGCCGATCAGGTAACTGGAGCGGATCTTTTTCGGACCGAAGCGCAGGTGCGAAACCGTCATGGCACCTGACTTCTTCGAGTCGTAGACAAAATAGCCCTGGGCGTGCAGGTCGGTGGTTTCACCGATGATCTTGATCGAGTTCTTGTTGGCACTGACGGTACCGTCCGAGCCCAGGCCATAGAACATCGCCTGGATCGACTGGTCATGGGCATCAGTGGTCCAGCCCGCATCCCAATCAAGGCTGGTATGACTGACATCGTCATGAATACCGATGGTGAAGCCGTTTTTCGGCGCTTCTTTACCTAGTTCGGCAAAGATCGCCGCCACCATGGCCGGCGTGAACTCCTTGGAGGACAGGCCATAACGGCCACCTACCACCAGCGGCAAGGCGGCAAAGGGGCTGGTACCCTGCATCTGTGCCTGCGCCAGTACGGTCAGCACATCTTTATATAACGGCTCGCCGTCACTGCCCGGCTCCTTGGTGCGGTCCAGCACGGCGATGGCTTTGGCACTGGCCGGCAGCGCCGCCAGCAAACGCTCAGGCGCCAGCGGGCGGTACAGTCGCACCCGCAATAGGCCGGTTTTTTCGCCCTGGCGGTTGAGGAAATCGACCGTCTCATGCACGGTTTCCGCGCCAGAGCCCATCAGGACGATAACCTTCTCGGCATCGGGCGCACCATGGTACTCATACAGCTGGTACTGACGACCGGCCTGGGCAGCAAAGCTGTCCATCACCTCCTGCACCACCTCGGGAAAGGCTGCATAGAACGGGTTGACCGTTTCCCTGCCCTGAAAATACACATCCGGGTTCTGTGCAGTACCACGCAACACTGGCCTGTCCGGACTCATGGCACGCTGGCGGTGCGCCAGCACATCTTCATCACGCACCAGCTGACGCAACACCTCATCGCCAACCGCATGTATCTTGGCCACCTCATGCGAGGTGCGGAAACCAT
>CAZKTB010000239.1:0-2164 GCA_964555485.1 uncultured Thiopseudomonas sp.
TCAAGGCGGTGGTGCCGCGCATGCAGGAGCAGGTGATCGACCGCGCCATCCAGAGTTTTGGTGCCATGGGTCTGAGCCCTGACACGCCACTGGCCGATCTCTGGATCAACGCCCGTGCCCTGCGTCTGGCCGATGGGCCGGACGAAGTGCACCTGCGCAGCATTGCCCGCATGGAGCTGAAACAGGCGCAGGAGCGGCTTGGCCATACCAGTCGTTACATGACACCAAAGCAGTAGGGGGTTTGCACTGCGGTTACTGACAGGACGGAACACCCCGACCGGCTACGCTGGTTCGGCCTGCGGCCAAACCGCTAAATGCCGGACGGGATGTCCCGCCCTGTCAGGATCCACCTTGTGCGGTGGGGGAGGATATTTGGCCCGCCTGTGGCGGGCTGCTGTCGCGCGCAGGGAGCAGAATTGTCCGTATGGAACTGAAGCAGACGCTGGAATGGCTAGGCCATACCAGTCGCTATATAACTGACAAAGCAGTAAGCAAAAATAGTTATCCCGGGAAGTCCGGGACAACAGGCAAAAAAAACCGGGCCACATGGGCCCGGTAAATGCTGGAGAGACTGATGGAGCTATCGCTTACTGCTTGATTCCTTCTACCTGGATATCCAGGCGTACTTCGGCAGGAATCGGGCCAAGAAAGAAATCCATGCCCCACTGGCTGCGGTCGACGACGGTGCTGAAGTCTCCACCGCAAGCGGTGGCACCCTCAAACATCGGGCTTTCATAGCAGTTGAAATTATCAGCGGTCAGAGTCACCGGATTGGTCTTGCCCAGCAGGGTCAGGTTGCCGGTCACGCTCTGTGGCTGACCGTTCTCAAAGGTCCAGGCGGTGGACTCAAAGGTCATGGTCGGGTACTTCTCGACATTCAGCAGGTCGGCACTTTTCATGTGTGCATCAAAAGCCTGATTACCGGTTTGTACGCTGGCTGTTGGAATCTCGATTTTCAGCTGGCCGGTGCCCTTGGCCGCATCCAGCTGCAGTTCGCCTTCAATATTGTAGAAACCGCCATGGTTGGTACTGGTGCCAAAGTGGCCAATGGCAAAACGGGCGTTGGTGTGGTCGGGGTCGAGTTTGTAGGTATCGGCCAGTACACTGGTGCTCAGGGCAGCGGCCAGCAGGCCAAGGGAAAGATGCTTGATCATGGGTATCTCCTTGCGGGCTAACTTGTTTACGGAAACACTGAATAATTACCTGTGTTGTTCAGCGCCTCCTTGAATGCCACTATCCTATCGAGGCAACAGATCTGCTTCCAGATGTGATTTCTGGCATCATTGTTTCTTAAATGGAACAATCAACAAACTTACAAAGGAATTATTGTCATGTCAGGATTCGAGATTCTAACCAGTGACCGGGGTGTACCTATCAAGCTGTGGACCAAAGGCGTACCCGTACAGCCGGAAGCCCGTCAGCAACTGCTCAACACCGCGCAAATGCCGTTCATCTACCGGCATCTGGCGGTGATGCCGGATGTGCACCTGGGCAAGGGCTCGACCATTGGCAGCGTGATTCCGACCAAAGGCGCCATCATCCCTGCCGCCGTTGGTGTCGATCTTGGCTGCGGCATGATGGCAGTACGCACCTCGCTGAAGGCCAGCGACCTGCCGGACAACCTGCGCAACATTCGTAGAGCCATGGAAAAAGCCGTGCCCCACGGGCGCACGGTCGGCCGCGGCAAGCGTGATGTCGGCAGCTGGCAACACACGCCTGAAGCGGTAGACCGCGCCTGGGCCCGGCTGTTGCCCAGCTTCAAGGCCATCACCGAGAAATACCCGCGACTGGAACGCACTAACAACCATAACCATCTGGGTACCCTGGGTACCGGCAACCACTTTGTCGAGCTGTGCCTGGACGAAACCGACCAGGTCTGGGTGATGCTGCACAGCGGCTCACGCGGTGTCGGCAACGCCATCGGCACCAGCTTCATCGAAATGGCCAAGCAGGACATGCGCAAGCACCAGCTCAATCTGCCCGACGAGGATCTGGCTTACCTGAAGGAAGGCAGCACATTTTTCGATGACTATGTAGAGGCAGTGGAATGGGCCCAGGAATATGCCCGCATCAACCGCGAAGTAATGATGGATCACACCCTGGCTGCACTGGCCGACGAGATCGACACTCCCTTCACCAGCGTGCAGGAAGCGGTCAACTGCCA
>CAZKTB010000240.1:0-2148 GCA_964555485.1 uncultured Thiopseudomonas sp.
CAGACTGTCCGTATCTGGGACCGCAACGACCCATTCTTTGCCAGCACCCGTGCCCGTGCTGAAAAAGACGGCATCGACCTGATGAAGGACAACAAGGTCATCCGTGACGGCAACAAGGTTCGTGTTTACATGACCTCTGCTGCCCCGGCCTTCAACCTGACCGAGTTTGAAGTCAACCAGGGTGACGAAGTAACAGTAACTGTTACCAACCTCGACATGATTGAAGACCTGACCCACGGCTTCTGTGTGGTCAACCACGGTGTCAGCATGGAGATTGGTCCGCAGCAGAGCTCTTCTGTAACCTTCACAGCAGACAAGCCAGGTGTCTTCTGGTACTACTGCAACTGGTTCTGCCATGCACTGCACATGGAAATGTCCGGTCGCATGTATGTAAAACCTGCCAAGTGAGTGTAAACTCCGGAACGGCCCGCCCATGAGGCGGGCCGTTTTCCTTTGGCTCGTTCATTTCATAAGGCTGTACATGAACATTAGACTGGCTACTGCCGCTCTGATGTTGGCGTGTTCAACGCTGGTTTTTGCCAATCAGACACCCGACTCACTGAGCAATTTGAATTTGCATGCCATCCAGGCTCCGCCGGATGCTGACAAAACCCTTCAGTCCATAACCACTTTGCCGCTGCAGCACCAGGGCGACAGCCACTGGCGTCTGCCGGCCGGCCTGTATACCGGCAACTTTGTGCTGGATGTTCCCATTCATCTGGAATGCGAGTCTGGTGCCGTGCTGTCTGCTGCCGGCCAGAAAAACGTTCTCAACATCCGTGCCGCCGATGCCACGCTGGAAAATTGCCGGCTGGAAGACTGGGGCAAGAATCTTACCGACATGAACGCCGGCATCTTTGTCGAGCGTACTGCCGAGCGGGCAAAAATACTCGGCAACTCCCTGCAAGGGCCCGGCTTTGGCATCTGGGTTGATGCCACCCCGGGCGTCAGTGTCATTAGCAACAAGGTACAGGGCGACAACAGCCTGCGTACTCAGGACCGTGGCAACGGCCTGCATTTCTTTGCCGTGCGCTTTGCCAGCATCAAGGACAACGAGGTCTGGCATGTGCGTGACGGCATCTATATCGATGCTTCCAACGACAACGTGATTGACGGCAACCGTTTGCGTGATATGCGCTACGGCGTCCACTACATGTTTTCCAACCGCAACAAGGTCATCAACAACGAGACCCGTCGTACCCGTACCGGCTATGCGTTGATGCAAAGCCGTCAGCTGACCGTGCTCAACAACTATTCCGACCATGATGAAAACTACGGCATCCTGATGAACTATGTCACCTACTCGACCCTGCAGGACAACTTTGTCACTGCGGTACAGGCCGGGGTGGGTGACGGTATCCATATTTCCGGTGGTGAAGGCAAGGGCCTGTTCATCTACAACTCGCTGTTCAATACGGTCTCCGGCAACCACTTCGAGAATAGTGCGCTCGGCATCCACCTGACCGCCGGGTCCGAAGACAACAAGATTTACCACAACAGCTTTGTCAACAACCAGCAGCAGGTCAAGTACGTGGCCCTGCGTTACCAGGAGTGGTCACACGAGGGGCAGGGCAATTTCTGGAGCGACTATCTGGGCTGGGACCGCGATGACAACGGTATCGGCGATGTGCCCTACGAGCCTAACGACAACGTTGACCGTCTGCTCTGGACTTATCCGCAGGTACGCCTGCTGATGCACAGTCCTGGAATCGAAGTACTGCGACTGGTGCAACGGGCATTTCCGGTCGTCAAATATCCTGGGGTGCAGGACAGTCATCCGCTGATGCGTCCTGTACGCGTCATGCGTCCCCGGCCAGAAGGAAAACACGAATGACAGCAGTAGTAGAACTCAACCAGGTCAGCCAGCACTACGGCAAGTTGCAGGTGTTGCACGATATCAGCTGGAGCCTGCAGCCTGGCGAGATCATGGGCCTGTTCGGCCACAACGGTGCCGGCAAGACCACCACCATCCGCCTGATCCTCGGCCTGATTCGTCCGAGTGGCGGTGAGCTCAAGGTGTTGGGTGGCCAGGCCCATGATGCCCGTGTGCGTCAGCAGATCGGCTTTCTGCCGGAGAACATCATGTTCTACCCGCAGCTGACCGGGCTGGAAACCATGCAGCATTTTGCCCGCCTGAAAGGTGCGCCC
>CAZKTB010000241.1:0-2142 GCA_964555485.1 uncultured Thiopseudomonas sp.
TATCGAAATCACAAGGCAAACTGATGACGTATCGAGGACGTTTTGCTCCATCACCCACCGGCGACCTGCATTTTGGTTCGCTGGTTACCGCCACTGCCAGCTATCTGGATGCACGCAGCAATAACGGCCAATGGCTGCTGCGCATCGAGGATGTGGACAAGACCCGCACCGTTCCCGGTGCCAGTGACCAGATCCTGCATACGCTGGAGGCCTTCGGTTTTGCCTGGGACGGGCCGGTCTGGCTGCAAAGCCGACGTGACGATGCTTACCTTGCGGCGCTGGAGCGACTGGCCGGGCAGGGCTTGCTATATGCCTGCCACTGCTCGCGCAGCCAGATTGCCGAGCGTGCGCAGCATGCCGCCAGTGACGGCAGCCCGGTCTATCCCGGAACCTGTCGTCCGCCTGCTGCAACTGCCGTTGCACTGGAACAGTTGCCGCTGGCCGCCTGGCGCTTGCGGGTGCGTGACGGCCAGGTGATTTGCTTTGAGGACCTGTTGCAGGGGTCGCAGCAGGAATCCCTGGGCACTAATGCGGGAGACTTTGTTCTGCGTCGGGCCGACGGCCTGTTTGCCTACCAGCTGGCAGTGGTGGTGGATGATGCGGAGCAGGGCGTCAATGCGGTGGTGCGCGGCTCTGATTTGCTCGGTTCCACTGCGCGGCAGATCTATCTGCAGCAGTGTCTGGGCTATGCGCAACCTGTCTATGCCCACCTGCCGCTGGCAACTGATTCCTATGGCCGCAAGTGGTCCAAACATCGGCTGGCGCCGGCACTCAAGCCGGCAGAGGCCAGTAGTCTGCTTTGGCATGCCTTGAGGTTTCTTGGCCAGCCGGTGGCGGACGAGCTGGCGGCAGCACCAGTGGCGGAAATCTGGAGCTGGGCTCTGGCCAACTGGACGCTGGAGCTGGTACCCCACTGTATTACCCTGCGTTCTCCGGAAGTGCTGACCTCGGGTGCTAGCTGACGGCTGTCCGTGGTGACCGGTTGTCATCGGCAGATACGTCAAGACGAACGGCTATACTGGGTCCGGAGTAACTAAAGGCCGCGAAAACAATTTCGTAGCCAGTTTGATAGTCGACAGGCCTGTGGAGTCCCTTATGACCTTGTCCGTTTTGCCATTGCAGGTTGTGCGTGTTCTGGAGCTGGAACAGGCTGGTGCCAGGCGAAGTTTCAGTGCTGCCAGCGGCATGTGGGTTGAAGATGAAACACTGTATGTGGTCGCAGACGATGAGCTGGAGCTGGGCGTGTTTGCTTTGCAGGGACAGCAGCCAGGCCGGACGATCAGCATTATTACTGGCGAGCTGCCGGATGATCCAGTTCAACGCAAAAAGCTGAAGCCCGATTTTGAAAGCCTGACTCGCCTGCCGGTTTGCAGTCGTTATTCCCATGGCGCGTTGGTTGCTTTTGGCTCAGGCTCTACTGACCAGCGCAAGCAGGGCATGCTCTGGCCTTTCGCAGCGCCCGGCCAGCTTGCCGAAGCGCCGCAGCTGTTTTCATTGCAGCCGCTGTATGGAGCGCTGGAAGAAGAGTTTGCCGACCTGAATATTGAAGGACTGGTGATTCAGGGCGACTACTTCAAGCTGTGGCAGCGGGGCAACAATCTGAACCCGCAGAGCAGCGTGATCGAATACCGGCTGGATGATCTGTACACCTTGCTGGACGGACAAGTTGATGTGGCGGCAATACAGCCGCAGCATATTGAGCGCTATGACTTGGGCCTGGCCGAGGGTGTGCCACTGACCTTTACCGATGCCTTTGCCCTGGATGACGGCCGTTGCCTGTTTACCGCTGCCGCGGAAAATACCGATGACAGCTACCGTGATGGCGAATGTGTAGGGGCGGCCATCGGCCTGATTGGCCCTGACCGAAAGCTGCAGGGCATCTGGCCGGTGCGGCCCGTGCACAAGGTAGAAGGAGTCAGTGCACAAAAAATGCCGGACGGACGATTGCGGGTGTTGCTGGTAACAGATGCGGATGATCCGCAGACGCCAGCGCTGCTGCTGGAAACCTGGTTGTCCCTGTAGGTGCTCATGCGTTCGCACATAGCCACGTGGCCCGGCCTTGCCGGGCTTTGTCCGGATAAATCCGGACCTTGTATGTTAGCCGGGCATAAACTGGTAGACAGTTATCGGGAGGCCGTTCGG
>CAZKTB010000242.1:0-2130 GCA_964555485.1 uncultured Thiopseudomonas sp.
GGTCGAGCATGACGAACTCCTTGGGTGGAGTAGCACCCAGGCGGGCCTTGCTGCGGATGCTGTTGACCCAGTCCATCAGCTGCTGGTCAAAGGTGAGATTCTTGCCCACCGAGTAGTAGACACGGTCACGGCCTTCCAGCAGCCCGGGCAGGATCTCGTCGATGTCGCCAATCGGGAAGGCGTCGTCGGCACCAAAATCGCGGATGGCACCTTCCTGGCCGGCGCGCAGACCGTCCCAGAGTTCCTTTTCCGGATTGCGCTCGCGGCAGAATAGTATGTACTCACCGTGCTCGCGGCCGGGGATCAGCACCAGTACCGCTTCCGGCTCGTCAAAGCCGGACAGGTAATAGAAGTCGCTGTTGGGCCGGTAGGCATAGTCGACGCTGTTGTTGCGGTTGCATACCGGTGAAGCAGGCAGGATGGCAATGCTGTTCTCGGCCATTTGTGCCATCAGGCGTTTGCGGCGATTGGCGTATTCTGCAGGACGGATGGACACGGAAACTCCCTGAGGTCAGTGGATGGCTGGCTTTTCTGTCTTGTCGGCAGGAGCGGCGGCTGGCGGGTTGCACTCGGTAAACAGGAACACTGCGGTCATGCGCAGGTATTCGCTGACTTCCATGAAGCTGCTCTCGTCCGCTGTGTCGTCTTCCGCGCCGCTGCTGATCTGGGCGACGGCCACATAGTCTTCGAGGATCTCGCGGGCCTCGTCAGACAGCTTGCGGTTGCCGATGGCGGTACCAAAACCGCTGAGAAAGCCCTGGCTCCACTGGCCTAGGGCATCGGTGCGCAGCTCCAGGCTGTCATCGTCGCCAGGAAGCAGCAAGGTGATGCCCATGCAGTCGTCGGCGGTGATTTCGGTTTTCAGCATTTCCTGCAGCCCTTCCAGTGCCGGTTGCAGACTGGCCGGAATTTCGCCGTCAAACAGCTGGGAGGCATTCTCGAGCCAGGCCTGTGTGTCGAAGCCGCCGCCGGCGCAAGTGTGGCCGGCAAGCAGGCCATGCAGCTCGGCCGGACTGAAGTGCTGATTCTGGCTGGCCAGCAGTTGCATGAAAGCCGTATAGGCCGAGGTTGATTCGCTCATGAAGACAGGTCCTGAAACTGGGTGGTGCTTTGATTGTCGAAAGCGCCAAGTATAGCTTGAACAGCTATCTGTCGCAGGCGGAGATGGCAACATTATTGCCGGCAATATTGTTGCCGGTCATGGGCTGCTGTATCGTTGCCTGTTCCCGGTGGCTGGTTTTCGCTGCCGGAAAATCCCCCGTTTGCAGTGTCTGGTGTATGCCGGGCCCTGTTGCCATGACCAGAAACTGGCGGGGTGCGAGCGTGCAGTTACAGGAGGCAGTGTGAAGAAACCGGATTTTGCCGTGCTGGCGGACACAGTCCAGCGGCTGATACAGCAGCACTCTGAACTTAAGGCACAGTATGCTGCCCTAAAGGAGGCTGAGCAGCATTGGCTGGAAGAGCGCGCCCAGCTTGTCAGCAAGAATGAAACCGCCCGGCAGAAGGTCGAGGTGATGATTTCCCGTCTCAAGGCACTGGAGCAAGAGTCATGACACAGCCACAAACCCAGACTGTTACCGTTTATATCCTGGACAAGGAATACCATGTGGTTTGCCCGACCGAGGAACGCAGCAATCTGGAGCGTGCAGCAGCCTATCTGGACGGCAAGATGCGTGAAATCCGCCGCAGCGGCAAGGTGATCGGCGCCGAGCGTATCGCTGTGCTGGCGGCCCTGAACATCACCCATGACCTGCAACAACGCACCCGTCAGCTGGAGGAAGTCAGCGACATGAATGGTGAGCAGATGGAGCAGCTGGTGGCCCAGCTGGAGCAGGCGTTAAGCACCTCCTGAAAACAAAAAACACAGCTGTTTGAGCTCCACCCGCATCCTGTGTATAGTGAGAGTCAGCTCCCTGGAGTGTACGCCAGCTGATTACGTCCCTGAGCCGATTTACTCAAAACGGAGCCTGCTCCAGTGAACCGGTGAGCATGTCCGCTTGCGGAAAGCCTAAAGGTTCAATGCGGGTTCCACCTTGGACTCTTCGGGTTCAAGGGCCACGTCAGCAGCGGCACTTCTGGGGAGTCCCTTTCTGCGATGAACACCCCTTCTTCCACTTCCTGTTCCCTATC
>CAZKTB010000243.1:0-2116 GCA_964555485.1 uncultured Thiopseudomonas sp.
ACTAAACCATGGCACAACTGAAAACCACACGCATCCTGGCTTTCTGGCTGGTGCTCTGCGGCTTTTTTATCTGGGACTGGCTGTATTCGGCACCGGTCAACCTGCGGCTTGAACCGGCCATCTTTGCCCTTGGCTCCGGCCAGGCACCCACCGGCGGCCACTGCGCCTCATTCGGCAAGTAACACCCACTACGCAGGCTGCCCCTGTAGGTCCGGATTTATCCGGACAAGCCGGCAACGTCAGACAACAGGAATTCATGTGCGAACATATGAGCACCTACAATACGGTTTGTCACACTGTGCGAAGGGGCTTGCCCCTGAGAAAACATCAAGCACGAAACTCGGGGGCAAGCCCCCTCGCACAGTAAGTAACGGAGCGACTTTCGCGATCGCACTACCGCTTGAATGAAGAAGGCTTGCCCCTGAGAAAGCAGCAAATGCTAATCTTTTAGAGCAAACAACCATAAAAAAACCGGTCAAACATCTGTCTGACCGGTTTTTTACTTTCTGTCATTCTGCGTGAAACGCAGTGGAATCGCAGAATCTGTCAGGCTATGGATCCTGCGACTTCGCTTCGCTACGCGCAGGATGACTCTAGATGGCTTCGCTACACCCTGGATGACTTTTATTCTCTTGCCACCTACAGGACTCAAATTACACTGTCATCACCGTGCTTGACACGGTGATCTCCCCGGCTTGTGCATCATGATGGAGATCACCCGGTCGTTACCGGGTGACGACAAAGAAGCGCGACAACCCCGTAGGTCCGGATTTATCCGGACAAGCCCGGCAACGCCGGGCAACAGGATTTATGTACGAACACATGAGCACCTACAGGTGGATACACCATGCGTTCCTGCCAGCCAAATCCTGTATCAAGCAGTCCGTATCAACCGCACTTGCTTTCGCCACAGGCCAGACAGGTCAGGCAGCCGTCCATCTGGATCGCCGCCTTGACGTGGCAACGACCGCACTGCTGCGCACCGGCCGGATAGGTGCTGGTGCTGTCATCACAATCCCTGCCAGTCTGCGCCGGGGCGCTCAGCTTTTCGTACTCGGCGCGCTTCTCGGCCAGATAGGCCTGCTGGTAGGCATCCGGCTCCGACTCGATCATGCCGATATGCTTCAGGTGACGCTCCAGCACATCGCCGATTTCCGCCACCAACGATGGCATCCAGCGGCCACCACGCATCAGGTAACCACCCTTGGGATCGAATACGCTCTGCAGCTCCTCAACCAGGAAGGTACAGTCGCCACCCTTGCGGAATACCGCAGAAACAATCAGGGTCAGCGCGACGATCCACTGGTAATGCTCCATGTTCTTGGAGTTGATGAAGATCTCGAACGGGCGACGCTGCTCGTGCTCGGTGCCAGGGTTCAGCACTATGTCATTGATGGTCACATAGTAGGCGTGTTCGGAAGTGGGCGTCTTGATCTTGTAGGTGCTGCCGACCAGATGCTCCGGGCGCTTGACCTTTTCGTGCATTTCCACGTAATCAGGTTCGGCTGCTGCCTGGGCTGCCAGCTCTGCTGCCTTGGCAGCTTCCGCCGCCTCGGCGGTAACCACTTCATAGCCTACGATCTTGTTGGTAATTTGTATTGCCATTGTTATTTGTCCGTTTGTGACAAGCCTGTCAGCCAGGCTGTACTGCATGCTGCCGGGGCCGGTCGATAGTGAGACCGGTCTGGCAGCCATATGCCGTTGTTAGGTTTCGCCGGCATGCAAGCATGCCGCTGCGGGCCCGTGCATCAGAACTTGCCGTAATAGCCTTCTTTCAGCGCTTCATACAGGTTGGCTGCACTGTGCGTTTCGCCGTCGTATTCGATTTGCTCATTGCCCTTCACTTCAATCACGCTGCCGTCTTCCAGGTTGAAGCGGTAGGTGGTGTTGGCCAGGTCTTCTTCCTTGACCAGCACGCCCTGGAACGCCTCGGGGTTGAAGCGGAAGGTGGTGCAGCCCTTCAGCCCCTGCTTGTAGGCATACAGGTAGATGTCCTTGAAATCCTCGTAGGGATAGTCGGTGGGCACGTTGGCGGTCTTGGAGATGGACGAGTCGACCCATTTCTGCGCCGCCGCCTGCATGTCCACGTGCTCGGTCGGCTTGATGTCGTCGGCAG
>CAZKTB010000244.1:0-2112 GCA_964555485.1 uncultured Thiopseudomonas sp.
GCGAACAGGTCATCACAGCCACCTACGTGCTGCTCGCCAATCCAGATTTGCGGAACCGAGGTACGCCCGGCTTTTTCCGCCATGGCGGCACGCACATCCGGCTTGCCGTCCACGCTGATCTCTTCGTAGACCACACCCTTTTTTTCCAGCAGCTGCTTGGCGCGGGTGCAGTAGGGACACCAGTTGCTGCAATATATGATTACGTTGTTCATTTTGCCTTGACCGTTGGCAGATTGTCGCCACGCCAGCCGTTGATTCCGCCGGACAGGCGTGCCGTGGTGAATCCGGCCTGCTGCAACTGAATGCAGGCGGGGCCGGCTGTCATGCCGGAATCACAGACCACAACGACGGTCTTGCCCTTGTGCTTGTCCAGCTCGTTGATACGGCTGGCCAGCTTGTCGCGTGGAATGTTTATCGAGTCGACGATATGGCCGGCAGAAAAATCCTTGGCCTGGCGAATATCCAGCACCACGGCTTCGCCGGCATTGACCATGGTGGTCAGCTCGCGCGTATTCAGTGATTTGCCGCTGCGGCGTGTTTCATAGAACACAAGCGCAATGGCCAGCACCACAAAGGCACTGCTCAAAAGGTAATGGTTACCTACAAATTCGATCAGCCTATCCATTCTCGGGACTCATTTCCGGTGGGTTAAAACCGGAAGATTATACACGCTTCGCATGTCTGGTGCCGCAGTTGCGCACCGGTTTACATAAAGGCAGGTTTCAGCTGCCCGTATGCCCCGCTTTACTGCCCGACAATTGCGCCGGCCATGACGAAAACTTCGGTTCAGGGTAAAATAAGCCGTTTACCAAAGATCACTGCGAGAGTGTACGTCATGACCCAAGTCCGCAAGCCCGTTGTCCTGGTTATCCTGGACGGTTTTGGCCATCGTGAAGAAGCCGACAACAACGCCATTTTCCATGCCAACACTCCGGTTTACGACCAGCTGCGCCGCGACTATCCGCACGGACTGGTTTCCGGCAGCGGCATGGACGTCGGCCTGCCCGACGGCCAGATGGGCAACTCTGAAGTGGGCCACATGAACCTGGGCGCCGGCCGCGTGGTGTATCAGGACTTCACCCGCATCACCAAGGCGATCGAGGACGGTGTTTTTTTCAACAACCTTGCCCTGGTCGAAGCAGTCGACAAGGCCGTGGCCGCCGGCAAGGCGGTGCACCTGATGGGCCTGCTGTCCGACGGTGGCGTCCACAGCCACCAGGACCACATCGCCGCCATGATCAAACTCGCCGCACAACGTGGCGCCAAAGAGATCTACCTGCATGCCTTCCTCGATGGTCGTGACACCCCGCCACGCAGCGCACAGGGCTTTATCGAATTCATCGAAGGCGCTTTTGCCGAAGCTGGCGCCGGCCGTATTGCCTCGCTGGTCGGCCGTTATTACGCCATGGATCGTGACAACCGCTGGGACCGCGTTGAGCAGGCCTGGAAGCTGCTGGTCGACGGCCAGGGTGAATTCAGCGCTGCCACTGCCAGTGAAGGCCTGGCGGCCGCCTATGCCCGTGACGAAAATGACGAATTCGTCAAGGCCACAGTGATTGGTGACGCCGCACCCATGCAGGATGGCGATGCGCTGGTGTTCATGAACTTCCGCGCCGACCGCGCCCGTGAAATCACCCGCGCCTTCATCGAACCGGATTTCAGCGAGTTTACCCGACAGCGCGTGCCGGCACTGGCCAGCTACGTGATGCTGACCCAGTACGCCGCGCAGTTTGACGCCCCCTGCGCCTTCGCTCCCTTCACCCTGGACAACGTGCTCGGCGAATATCTGGGTAAACTGGGCAAGACCCAGCTGCGCATCGCCGAAACTGAAAAATACGCCCACGTCACCTTCTTTTTCTCCGGTGGCCGTGAAGAGCCCTTCCCCGGTGAAACCCGTGTGCTGATTCCCTCGCCCCAGGTTGCCACCTACGATTTGCAGCCACAGATGAGCGCGCCGGAAGTGACCGATCGCATCGTCGAGGCCATCGATAACCAGGAATTCGACGTCATCATCGTCAACTATGCCAACGGCGACATGGTTGGCCACACCGGCGTCTTCGAGGCGGCAGTGAAAGCTGTCGAATGTCTGGACCACTGTCTGGGCCGCATCAC
>CAZKTB010000245.1:0-906 GCA_964555485.1 uncultured Thiopseudomonas sp.
GCTGGACAATGGCGAACACGTTGCCTACAGCCTGGTCAAGCAGCCGAACGAAGAGTTGTTTGTCGACTGGTCTCCCTACCTGGGCCATGCCTGGACAGCTGATCATGACACCAGTTTCGACTTGCAGACCCTGAAAGAGATGACTGCCAGGCTGCAGGATACGCCGGAAGGCTTTGTCGTGCAGCGTCAGGTATCCCGTATCCTGGACGACCGTCGCAAGATGGCTGCCGGTGCACTGCCCATCAACTGGGGCTTTGCCGAAATCGCCGCCTATGCGACCTTGCTGCATGATGGCCACCCGATCCGTATCACCGGTCAGGACGTTGGTCGTGGTACTTTCTCGCACCGCCATGCCGTTTTGCACAACCAGAAAGATGGTGAAACCTACGTCGGCCTGCAGAACCTGTCTGCTGACCAGCCTGCCTTCACCATCCATGACTCCTTCCTGTCCGAGGAAGCAGTACTGGCGTTCGAGTACGGCTATGCCGGCACCATGCCCAATGCACTGGTGATCTGGGAAGCGCAGTTTGGTGACTTTGCCAACGGTGCCCAGGTGGTGATCGACCAGTTCATCAGCAGTGGTGAAACCAAGTGGGGCCGCTTGTCCGGTCTGACCATGCTGCTGCCACACGGCTATGAAGGGCAGGGCCCTGAGCACTCGTCCGCGCGTCTGGAGCGTTATCTGCAACTTTGTGCCGAGCACAACATGCAGGTCTGCGTACCGACCACACCAGCGCAGGTTTACCACATGCTGCGTCGTCAGGTGATCCGTCCGCTGCGCAAGCCGCTGATTGCCCTGACACCCAAGTCGCTGCTGCGCCACAAGCTGGCCATTTCCACTCTGGAAGACCTGGCCAACGGCTCCTTCCAGACCGTTATCGGCGAAATCGATAAGCTGGACCCAGC
>CAZKTB010000245.1:916-2065 GCA_964555485.1 uncultured Thiopseudomonas sp.
ATGTGTAGCGGCAAGGTGTACTACGAGCTGCTGGAGAAGCGCCGGGCCGAAGGCCGCGAAGATACGGCGATTGTCCGCATCGAGCAGCTGTATCCGTTCCCCGAGCCGGATCTGGCCGCGGAAATGGCCAAGTACCCGAACCTCAAGCATCTGGTCTGGTGTCAGGAAGAACCGATGAACCAGGGTGCCTGGTACTGCAGCCAGCATCACATGCGCAATGTGGCCAGCGAGTACAACAAGTCGCTGGATCTGGCCTACGCTGGCAGGGTGGCTTCGGCTTCTCCGGCCTGTGGTTATCCTTCACAGCACGCTGAAGAGCAGGAAGTGCTGCTGCAGGATGCCTTTACCGTTTGACCGCAATGGCCGCACCGCGCTGGTGCGGCCGACACTACTGTGACAATTATTTTTTAGGAATTAAAACATGGCGATTGAAATCAAAGCCCCTGCATTCCCCGAGTCCGTTGCCGACGGCACTGTAGCTACCTGGCACAAGAAGGTAGGCGAGGCGGTCAAGCGCGACGAGCTGATTGTTGATATTGAAACCGACAAGGTTGTAATGGAAGTACTGGCCGAAGCTGACGGCGTACTGGTTGAAATCGTTGCTGAAGAGGACGCTACAGTCCTGAGTGGCGAGCTGCTGGGCCGACTGGATACCGAAGCGGTAGCCAGCGCTGCTCCTGCTGCTGCCGAAGCTGCTCCTGCAGAAGCCGCTGCACCAGCAGCCGGTGAGCCGATCCTGTCACCTGCGGCGCGCAAGATTGCAGCAGAAAACGACCTGCAGCCTGCCAGCATTCCTGGTACCGGCAAAGATGGCCGCGTCACCAAGGAAGACGCTGTTGCCGCCGCTGCCGGCAAGCCTGCTGTCAGCCCGGCTGCTGCCGCCGCTGCCGAGGCACCACTGTTTGCTGCTGGCGACCGCACCGAGAAGCGTGTCCCCATGACCCGCCTGCGTGCCCGCGTTGCCGAGCGTCTGGTTGAAGCCCAGTCCACCATGGCCATGCTGACCACCTATAACGAAGTCAACATGAAGCCGATCATGGACCTGCGTGCCAAGTACAAGGACCTGTTCGAGAAGACCCACAACGGTACCCGTCTGGGCTTCATGTCCTTCTTCGTCAAGGCTGCCACCGAAGCGCTGAAGCGTCAGCC
>CAZKTB010000246.1:0-2062 GCA_964555485.1 uncultured Thiopseudomonas sp.
TTCAGGTGGTGTATTACGCACAGTTTGGCCAGGAGCAGGAGCGTTTCGATTTTGCCAACGTGGTGGATGGCATCGTGCGCAAGCTGGTGCGCCGCCATCCGCATGTGTTTCCCGGCGGTGATCTGCGTGCCAGTCATGGTGGGCAATCAGTGGGCAGCGAGGAAGTGCCCGGCCAATGGCAGGCGATCAAGGAAGAGGAAAAACGGGAGCAGGGCAGAAGCGAAGCTGTTTCCGTTCTGGCTGATGTACCGCTCAATCTGCCGGCCATGACCCGTGCCGTAAAATTGCAGAAAAAAGCTGCCCGTTGCGGCTTTGACTGGGACGGGCCGGAGCCTGTGTTGGAGAAAATCCGCGAAGAGCTGGTAGAGGTGCAGGAAGCACTGGCCAGTGGCTCGAACCAGGCGCTGGAGCATGAAATTGGTGACCTGTTGTTTGCCGTCACCAACCTGGCGCGTCATGCAGGTATTGATCCCGAACAGGCAGTGCGTGGAACCAATCAGCGGTTTAGCCAGCGCTTTGCCCATATCGAGCAGCAGGTAGCACAAAGCGGCCGCCAGCTGCAGGACTGTTCCTTGCAGGAGCTGGATGCCTTATGGGACGAGGCCAAACAGCTGCTTGCAGGAAAATGAGCAAAGGCAGCAGAGCCGTTCAAGTATTTATACAGATTTGTATCAAGGCATTTGCCGCTAGCGGCTGGCGAATGAACACAGCAGTTAAAAAGGAAAGATGAAGATGAGTTTGTCTTTGCGTGACCAGTTGCTCAAGGCTGGTCTGGTCAACGAGAAGCAGGCCAAGCAGGCCGAGCGTCAAAAAAAGAAACAGCAGCGTATGGTCAAGAGGGGCCAGGCCGAAGCTGACCTGAGCACACAGCAGGCAGCTGCGCAGGCGCTGGCCGAGAAGGCAAAAAGGGATCAGGAGCTGAACCGCGAACAGCAGGAAAAAGCCGAGCGCAAGGCGCTGAATGCCCAGATCAAGCAGCTGATCGAAAGCTGTCGCCTGCCGAAAATGGACACCGAAGACTATTACAACTTCGTGGACCAGAAGAAGGTCAAGCGCATTGCGGTCAACGACCTGATGCGTGACAAGCTCAGCCGGGGCAGTCTGGCCATTGTCAGTCATGCCGGCGGCTATGAAATCATCCCGCGCGATGCAGCACTGAAAATCCAGGAACGTGATGCCAGGCGCATCCTGTTGCTGAATACGCAAACCGAAGCTCCGGAAGAGGACGATCCGTACGCGGCCTACCAGGTACCTGACGACCTGATGTGGTAAGCAGCTGGCGCCGAATGCTGATCATGATCAGGTTGGCTCTCTGCAGAAACGCCAATCGCTTGCGTGTCCAGCCTTGCCGGTTCAGACTCAAGCTACGGCATGCATATGCAGGAGGTAAGTCATGACAGTTTTTGCAACCCGCTTGAGCGGAACCGAACAACTGGCCGATGGCACCATGGCCTTTCATCTGGAGCGTCCGGACGGCTTCGAATATAGGCCCGGACAGGCGGTCGACCTGCAGCTGGTCGAGAATACCGCCGGGCAGACACTGGCCAGTGTGAGCCACACATTCTCCCTGGTCAGTGCACCCCATGAACCCGTTCTGACGCTGGCCACGCGCATGCGTGACAGCCAGTACAAGCTTGCGCTGGGCGCTCTGTCGATAGGCGCACCGCTTTGGCTGGATGGGCCTTTTGGCACTGCACTGGTGGCGGATGCGACCGAGCGTCCGCTGGTGCTGATTGCCGGTGGCATCGGCATCACACCTTTCATGAGCATCTTGCGTGATGCGGTGCACAGCCAGAAGCAGCGCCCGTTACGCCTGCTGTACAGCAACCGGCGCCCGGAAGACACGGCGTTTCTTGCCGAGCTGCAGGAGCTGGAGCGCAACTATCCTGCGTTTGCCATGCTGGCTACCATGACCAACATGGCCGATTCGACGCAGGACTGGAGCGGAGCAACCGGCTATCTGGATGAAGAGAAAATCAGCCAGTTTTGTCAGGACTTGGAGCAACCGCTGTATTTTCTGTCGGGCCCACCGGCACTGGTTGAGGCCATGTTTGATGTGCTG
>CAZKTB010000247.1:0-2047 GCA_964555485.1 uncultured Thiopseudomonas sp.
CCCCAAAGAAAGACCATTCTCCGGTATCCTGTACGCACACTAACAAACACGAGACACCCCCAATGTACAACTGGCTAAACGACCTGCCCAAGGCCGAACTGCACCTGCACCTGGAAGGCTCACTGGAGCCCGAACTGATGTTCGAGCTGGCGCAGCGCAACAAGATACAACTGCCCTGGAACTCGGTGGATGAAGTCCGCAGTGCCTACAGCTTCAACAACCTGCAGGAATTCCTCGATATCTACTATCAGGGTGCCAATGTGCTGCAGACCGAGCAGGACTTCTATGACCTGACCATGGCCTATCTGAAGAAATGCGAGGAGCAGAATGTGCTCCACGTGGAACCTTTCCTCGATCCGCAGACCCATACCGACCGTGGCATTCCGTTCGAGGTGCCGATTCGCGGCATCAGCGAGGCACTGGCCGATGCCCGCGACCTGATGGGCATCAGCAGCGGGCTGATCCTGTGCTTCTTGCGTCACCTGAGTGAAGAGCAGGCCTTTGCCACGCTGGAGCAGGCCATGCCGTTCCGTGACCAGTTCTTTGCCGTGGGTCTGGACAGCTCCGAGATGGGCCACCCGCCGGTGAAGTTTGCCAATGTGTTTGCCAAGGCGCGCAGCGAGGGCCTGCTGGCTGTAGCCCATGCCGGCGAAGAAGGACCGCCCGAGTATGTCTGGCAGGCGCTGGATGTGCTCAAGGTGGACCGTATCGACCATGGTGTGCGTGCCTGGGAAGACCGGAAGCTGGTACAGCGACTGATCGACGAGCAGATCGCACTGACGGTCTGCCCGCTATCCAATACCAAGCTGAAAGTCTATGAGCACATGAGCCAGCACCCGATTTTGCAGATGCTGGAACAGGGCCTGCTGGTAACGGTCAACTCGGATGATCCTTCCTACTTCGGCGGCTATGTAACGGAGAACTACATGGCGCTGCACGAGCATCTGGGCATGAGCAAAGAGCAGGCCGAGCAATTGGCTGCCAACAGCTTCAAGGCGCGGCTGGCCTGATTTGCCCACATGCCTGAGTCAGGAGTGGCTCAGTAAAAGTCTGAAAACAGGGTGCGCCGGAAAGGGCGACCCTGTCATAATACGCCACCGTTTTTTTGCTGTGAGTACTTCCCTTGTTGATTGCATTTGTCGCTGTTGTTCTGAGTCTGATTCTGATGGTCTGGAGTGCGGACCGTTTTGTCGATGGAGCCGTAGTGACGGCAAAACACTATGGCATGGCTCCATTGCTGGTTGGCATGGTGGTGGTCGGGTTTGGTACTTCCGCGCCGGAAATGGCGGTATCGGTGCTGGCTGCGAGTCAGGGCAACCCGGATATCGCACTGGGTAACGCCTATGGCTCAAATATCACCAATATTGCGCTGATTTTGGGTCTTTCCGCGCTGATTTACCCGATCGTCGTACCCAAACAGGTACTACGCAAGGAGTTGCCGATCCTATTGGCGGTGACCGCGTTCACCTTCTGGCTGGTGCAGGACGGCAGGCTTGGCCGTCTTGAGGGCATGGCGTTACTGTTCGTATTCGGCTTGCTGATGTTCTGGAACGTACTGGTTTCGCTACGTTCCAGGTCGGCTGTACTGGAATCTACCGAGCCTGCTGACGATCCGGCCGGCATGACGATTCGCGCGGCCCTGTTGTGGCTGGTTGCCGGTCTCGTTCTGCTGGTACTCAGCTCCCAGGTGCTGGTCTGGGGTGCGGTCAAGATTGCTACCGGTTTTGGCGTGAGCGAGCTGCTGATCGGCCTGACCATAGTGGCGATAGGAACTTCCCTGCCGGAACTGGCATCCTCCATTGCCGCCGCCCGCAAGAAAGAACATGACATAGCTCTGGGCAATATTCTGGGCTCGAACCTGTTCAATACACTGATCGTGGTTGGTCTGGCCGGAACCATCAAGCCGATGCCGGTAGCTGCCGAGGTACTGACCCGTGACATTCCGGTTATGGGTGGCCTGACACTGGCACTCATGGTGCTAGGCTTTGGCCTTCGCAAAGCGGGCAGTCTCGGACGCCTGAAGGGGTTGTTGCTGTTGGTCTGCTAC
>CAZKTB010000248.1:0-2040 GCA_964555485.1 uncultured Thiopseudomonas sp.
CCGGCCTGTCACGCCGGGGGTCGCGGGTTCGAGTCCCGTCCACTGCGCCATATTTCAAAGCCCTTAGCTTTTACGAGCTAGGGGCTTTTTTATTGCCTGTCGGAAAGTTTGGCTGTCTGTTTTTGAGCAGCTTTGGCTTCGTGACCAGGCCGTGACCATTTTGTAAGCACGGTTCCTGAAAGGCCGGGCTCACTTTTTTGCCCGTGACCACTCGAGGGGAGTGGCCACAATGCTGCTTGCCTATCCTTCCAGGAAAATCCCGCTGTATCTGCTGACTTTCTGTTTCAATGCCTGCGACAGCACGCTTTCACTGCTATTGATCAGGGTGAATTTTTCCCTGGAGCGGGTAATGGCGGTGTAGATCAGTTCCTTGGTCAGTACCTGGTTGGGCTGGTCGGGCATGATCAGTGTGGTGTGGGTAAACTCCGAGCCTTGCGACTTGTGCACCGTCATGGCAAATACGGTTTCCACGTCTTGCAGGCGGCTGGGCAGCACCCAGCGGATGCTGCCCTGTTCGTTTTGAAAGGCCACGCGCAGACTGCCGTCGAGCCATTGCATGCACAGGCCGATATCGCCGTTCATCAGTTTCAGGCTGTAGTCGTTGCGGGTCACCATCACCGGGCGGCCGTGATACCAGTGGCTTTCGGTGTCGGGCAGCAGACCTTTACGTTGCAGGGCACGGGTGATTAGTGAGTTGAGGCTGTCCACGCCGTAGGGGCCTTTGCGCACGGCAGCCAGCAGCTGAAAGCTGTTGTAAGCGTTGAACACCGCGTCTGCCCACTCAGCCCTGGCCTCGCCGCAATCATTATTCGGCGTCTGCTCTTGCAGTGTCTTCAGATAATGGCCATAGCCGCGTACCGCATGCTGCTCCAGTGCGGTCATGGACGATTCGTCCATTTGTAGTAAGGCCAGGCTTTCCGGATGCGCGCTGATGGTGTTCACGACATCCTGTGCGCTGGCTTGTCCGCTGTTGGTCAGCGTGGCCAGTGTGCCTATGCCTGGCTGTGTGCTGAAGCGGTAGCTGTGGCGCAGCATGCAGATGGCCTGATGCAGGGGGCTGCCTTGTTCGCTAAGCAGATGCTCCGGCAGTGTTTCACCAGACATGCGTTCGATCCAGTCGGCAGTGGCTGACTGATAATTTCCCGAATCGGCACCCTGGCAAAGGTCGGCCAGTACCGAGCCGGCTTCTACCGAGGCCAGCTGGTCCTTGTCGCCGAGCATGATCAGGCGGGCATGGGCGGGCAGGGCGTCGGTCAGGCGCGCCATCATGTCCACGTCCATCATGGACGCCTCGTCCACCACGACCAGGTCCGCCGGTAGCGGGTTGCTGGCGTTGTGTTTGAACTTGCGCGAGCCATATTTACTGCCCAGTAAACGGTGCAGTGTGGTCACCTCTTTGGGGATGCTGTCTTTGACTGTCTCTGCCTGGGTGGCAGGCAGCTGTAGTTTGGCGATGCTGCCAATAATGGACTCGCTTAGCCGAGCGGCGGCCTTGCCGGTAGGGGCGGCCAGACGAATGCGCAGCAGGGGTTTTTCTGCTGCCAGCTGCAGCCCCTGCAGCAGTGCAAGTAGCCTGACCACAGTGGTGGTTTTGCCGGTTCCCGGACCGCCAGTGATGATGGCGAAATTGCTGCGGGCAGCCAGCAGGCAGGCGATTTTTTGCCAGTCGATACCAATTTCGGCAGTTATCTTTTGACCTTGAAACAGGCTGTCCAGCAGGGTACGGGTGGCAGCTTCCGGCAGCTGGTTGGGCTGCGTCAGGCGCTGTTGAATGGCCTGCACAATTTGCTGCTCATGGCGCCAGTAGCGGCGCAGGTAGAGTAGTGGCTGCTGCGGACTGCCGGCCAGTACCAAGGGTGTGTCGCCGTGCTTGTCCGCTTGGCCATGTAGCTGGTTGTGTACCGCAGGGCTGGCGCCCAGAGCTTCCAGCCACTGTGACAGGCTTAAGCCGCTTAACTGGCTGGCCAGTTCCGCCTGGGCCGACATGGCTTGCTCGCCGTCTATAGTTGTGGCCGCAGAGAGCAGGCTGTCGGGTTGTTG
>CAZKTB010000249.1:0-2031 GCA_964555485.1 uncultured Thiopseudomonas sp.
TGAAACGCAGCAGAATACGCGGCATCAGCATGAACAGCACAATTTCGGCCAGCACGCCCAGCGACCATAGCCAGCCGGTAGCCATGCGGCTATAGCCAAGCTCGCCCAGGTAGATCGACAAAAAACTGTAATAGGGACCGTGCGATACCTGCATCAGCATCACGCCCAGATAGAACACCCACACCGCCCTGTGTTTCAGGATGGTCACAAGCCCCTGCCCGCTGCTTTCGTGTGCACGCGGCTCCTGGCCGTCCGCTGCCGGCACCAGCATGCTGCTGAGCAGAATGCCCAGCATGATCAGGCAAACCAGCGCCGGATAGCCGCCAAGGCCATAGGCATCAAACACCCGGCCCATCAACACCACGGTGACTATGAAGCCGACTGAACCCCAGAGCCGGATCTTGCTGTAACGCTCCGGCTGATTTTTTAGATGGCCAAAGGTCAGCACTTCGAACTGCGGCAGGATGGCATGCCAGAAAAAGGCATGCAGCAGCATCACCAGCGCCAGCCAGGCATAGTCCTGGCGGATGAAAATAAGGGCAAAACCGGCCAGTGTCAGCAGCGCGCCCCAGCGTACAATCAGCAGCCTGCGGCCAGTGCGATCACCCAGCCAGCCCCACAGGTTGGGGGCCAGACAGCGCATCAGCATCGGCAGCGCCAGCAGCTCGCCGATCCGTGCCGGTGAAAAGCCCAGATATTCCAGATACAGCGGCATGAAGGGCGCTACCGCACCCAGCAAGGCAAAGTAAAAGAAGTAGAAATTGGATAGTCGCCAGTACGGCATGATGCTCAATGTCCTGCAAAGGCCGGCAATTAAAGGTGACAAGCCGCGTCTAGTAACACTCTGCCGCACCGTCATTCCGCGCGTAACGCAGTGAAGTCGCGGAATCCAGATTTTATAGATCCTGCTACTACGCTTCGCGCAGGATGACAACTGCGCTGGAAAAACCACTTAACCAAGCGCGGTAATTAAAGGGGTCAGGTATATTTAAAACGCGTTTAAATGTACCTGACCCCTTTAATTTGAAATCTACAGCTGCGGCAGCACCGGTGTGGACACTTGCACATCAGCATTCTGGGCACGATGGCGCAAGAAGTGATCCATCAGTACCAGTGCCATCATCGCCTCGGCAATCGGTGTGGCGCGGATGCCGACGCATGGGTCATGACGACCCTTGGTGATCATCTCTACCAGCTCGCCATCCATGGTGATGGTGCGGCCCGGTACGGTAATGCTGGAGGTAGGCTTGAGGGCAATATGGGCAACAATCGGCTGGCCGGAGGAAATACCACCGAGAATACCGCCGGCGTGGTTGCTCAAAAAGCCTTCCGGTGTCATCTCGTCACGGTGCTCGGTACCACGCTGGGCCACGCTGGCAAAGCCGTCACCAATTTCCACGCCCTTGACCGCGTTGACGCTCATCAGCGCATGGGCCAGCTCGGCATCCAGGCGATCAAAGATAGGCTCGCCCAGTCCTGGCAGCACACCTTCGGCGACTACGGTGATCTTCGCACCGACCGAGTCCTGGTCGCGGCGCAGCTGGTCCATGTAGGCTTCCAGCTCGGGCACCTTGCCTGCGCAAGGGCTGAAAAAGGCGTTGTTGGGAACTTCGTCCCAGCTTTCGAAGGGAATCTCGATCGGACCCA
This sequence comes from uncultured Thiopseudomonas sp., assembly GCA_964555485.1. Classification (GTDB taxonomy): domain Bacteria; phylum Pseudomonadota; class Gammaproteobacteria; order Pseudomonadales; family Pseudomonadaceae; genus Thiopseudomonas. Next base: position 1,648 of record CAZKTB010000249.1, read on the forward strand.
ACTGGCTCATGTAGCCGCGCACCTGAATGCCCTGGGTAGCCAGCCATTTCTTGGCAATGGCACCGGCCGCCACACGCATGGCGGTTTCCCGCGCCGAGCTGCGGCCGCCACCGCGATAATCGCGCAGGCCGTATTTGTGGTGATAGCCGTAGTCGGCGTGGGCCGGACGGAACAGATCCTTGATCGCGGAATAGTCCTTGGAGCGCTGGTCAGTGTTGCGAATCAGCAAGCCGATCGGACAACCGGTAGTGACACCCTCGAACACGCCGGAGAGAATCTCCACCTCGTCCGCTTCCTGGCGCTGGGTAGTATGGCGACTGGTGCCAGGCTTGCGCCGGTCCAGATCCTGCTGCAGGTCTTCGGCACTCAGAGGCAGACCGGGAG
>CAZKTB010000250.1:0-2021 GCA_964555485.1 uncultured Thiopseudomonas sp.
ATTTTGGCCTGCATCTAATAAAAGGGGTCAGGTACATTTAACGCGTTAAATGTACCTGACCCCTTTTATTGTTCTGACCCCTTTTATCAACAGGACTCCCGCAGCATGGCACTGAAATCCACCCCGTATAAATTCCGCCTCAACCTTACCGATATTGATCGCGGCATCTATGAAGACCTGCGCCCAACCCTGGCCCGCCATCCTTCCGAAACCGAACAGCGACTGGTCGCACGAGCGCTGGCCTACGTCCTTTGGTATCACGAACAACTGGCGTTTGGCCGCGGGCTGTCCGATGTGGACGAGCCGGCACTTTGGCAGAAGTCACTGGACGGCCGTATCGAGCACTGGATTGATGTCGGCCTGCCTGACGCAGAACGGCTGATTACCGGCTCACGCCGCGGCGAACGCTGCTCCCTGCTGGTCTATGGCCAGAACCAGGTCTGGGCCGGAAAAACCCTGCCCGCTGTCGCACAACAGGCAAACCTGCATATCGCGGCCCTGCCCCAGGAGCCACTGGAAGCACTGGCCAGTGAGCTGCCACGCGCAGTCGACTGGAGCGTCATGATCAGCGACGGCGTGCTCTACGTCAGTGATGAAAACACCCAGCATGAATTTGTTTTGGAGTGGTTGCAGGGAGAGCGTTGAGCATCAATATGGGCCCACTCCTGAAACTATCAGCTGACCAGTGGCAGCAAGCATTTGCCTTGAAGGACCAAGAACATGTTTTACGTCTGCTGGAAATCTTATTCGTTCGGGTATCTGTAGCCGTACCTAGCAAGTCAAAAAAGCCGGCTCAAAATCAGCCAAACTGGATGCATCCATACCCAGTTTCTTGGCTAAAGGCTTCCTGCCAGCAACAGCTTGCTCAACCTCTTGCCATACGACTGCTGCCTCAGCAGGGCTCAGGCGAAAGTATTCCGCTCCGCCCAACAACATTTCTTTACTGTCTATCGGACCGCTATCCTCGGTCAGCCAGGTCTTGCTTTCACGCAGATCGCCCGGCATGGGATTGAGGTCAAATGCCGGTGATAGTCGCCAACCCCTGTTTCTTGCGTCATACAAAAAAGCTGTATTGCGTAAATGGTCATCGGTATTGCAAATCAGGTAGTTGAACACCAGCCGCCGCCATAATTCGTGGATATCCGTTATCGGCTCAGCACCTACCTGCAGCAACACATCCACCAGCTCAGTGTATGCATGATTCTGATCAAGCCCTGATGACTGCAACAAGGAAGCTGCCGACAAATACGGAATCCGCCCTCCCGCACTCGTTCGATCAAAGCGTCGCACCACCGCCACCGCAGTATCGCCAATCAACTCAGCCCGGCAGTCGGCAACCCGGATACCAGCCTTCGCTGCCAACTGCATGGCCAACACCTCGCCACGTATTACATCCCGCTGATCCGCCTGGCTGGGAAACTTGCCCAAAGCCAGACGGCCGTCCAGATCTATAACCGTTGACTTGGGTCTGGCGCCGCCCAGCGAGGTTGCCCGCCCCAGCAGATACTGCAAATCCTGCTCACTTTCCGTACCTGACTCCAACGCCTGACTGGCCTGTAACACCGCTGCCAGCTCAACCAGAGGCGGTACGTGACGATGCTCACTTCCTGAATGCAAATAACACTGATGCTCAGGATCGAATAGCCGCAGCGCACCAATGCGCACCGCATCATCAACCCAGAGAATGAAATCGACCGGCATCAACGGCTCTTGCACGCCCCCTGCCCGCCTGAGTTTTGCATGGGCACGGCGAATGACCCGTTCACCCCACGAATCAGGAGCAGTGTCTTCCAGCGCCAAAAAAAACAAGCCTGCCGGATACTGCACACCCGGCACCTGCTGCAGCTCCGGCGACAGATTGAAAAAATTCGGACCGGCAAGCCAGTGCTCATCATAGGCAAACCCGCTACGCCGGCCACTGCTGATAAATATCCGTCCAACAAGCAACCCCTGTTGGCCAAGCCGCACTTCCAGCTGCCGATTACCTCTGCTCATCAGAAGCCCTCCAGTTCATCGGTTGG
>CAZKTB010000251.1:0-2016 GCA_964555485.1 uncultured Thiopseudomonas sp.
CACATCCGCGTCGCCATGCCTTGCTGCAACCCTGGCAATGGGGCGGCGAAATGGTCGAACATTGCGACTACCAGAGCGCCAGCGCTCGCCCGCTGCCGCTGGGTCTGGAAGCCGGCACACCGAACATCGGCGGCATTCTTGCCTTTGCCGCCACACTGAACTGGCTGCAAAGCCTCGACCGCAGCTCTATCGAGCAACATGAGTCAGCCCTGCACCGTCGTCTGCTGGATGGTCTTGAGCAGCGTGGCATGCAGCTGCTGGGCCGGCCCGACACAGCCCTGGCCTGCTTCAATGCGCCCGGCATCCATAGCGCCGATCTGGCCATGCTGCTGGGCGAACAGGGTATTGCCGTGCGTGCCGGTCAGCACTGCGCCATGCCGCTACTGGACAGCCTGGGCGTGCCCGGTGCGGTGCGGGTTTCATTGGCGCTATACAACAACGGCGAAGATCTGCAGCGCTTCTTCACTGCACTGGATACGGCACTGGAGATACTGGGATGAATCAGCTGAGCGATAGCGCACAAGAGATGCTGGCGGCATTTTCCACCTGCCGTGGCTGGGAACAGCGTGCCCGCCTGCTGTTGCAACACGGCCAGCAACTGCCTGTCCTGCCCGCTACAGCACGTACCGATGACAACCTGATTCGCGGCTGCGAAAGCCCGGTCTGGTGTGTCGTGAACTGGCCCGAAGGCTGGCTCGAACTGCAACTGGATACCGATGCACGCCTGCTCAAGGGATTGCTGGCGGTGCTGCGCACCCGGCTTGAAGGGCTAAGTGCCGAGCAACTGAGGGCAGTCGACCTGCCGGACTGGTTTGCCCGGCTGGGACTGGCCGGCAAGATTTCCACCTCACGCAGCAACGGCTTGAATGCCGTGTATCAGCATATTCTGAGGCTGGCCCTGTGCGAATAAATTCGCACAATTCCAGCATCACCGATGTGTCATACCCCTCTGTGCGGAGGGGCTTGCCCCTGAGAAAACACGCGCCTTCTGTCGGGCGCAAGCACCCTCCTACAAAAGCTCCCACCCGTATATCAGCGAATTACCAATAATTTTCCACTGCCACCTGCCCCGGCCGACGGGTCAGCGACAGCTGCAGGTCACGCTGTTTCAACAGCTTGCGGGTTTCATCCACCATTTCCGGGTTGCCGCAGATCAGTACGCGAGAGTGCTCCGGCGTCATTTCCAGTCCGACGCTTTCTTCCAGCTTGCCGTTGGTCAGCAGATTGGTAATGCGCTGGTCCAGACAGCCATCCACCTTTTCACGGGTCACTACGGGCACAAACACAAATTTATGTGCATGCTCGCCAATGTATTCACGGGTCAACAGCTCTTCCAGCAGCTCTCGATACGCCAGTTCGGCATGGGTGCGTACACTGTAAACCAGCACTATACGCTCGAAACGCTCCCAGACAGAGAAGTCTTGCAAGATCGATATAAACGGCGCCACACCTGTACCTGTCGACAGCATCCAGAGATCGCGGCCATCAACAAAGCGGTCCAGCGTCAGAAAACCCTGTGGCTGCTTTTCGATCAGCAGCTCGTCACCAACCTTGAGCTTGCTCAGCACGCTGGTAAACTCGCCGTCCGGCACCACGATGGAAAAGAAATCGAGATGCTCATCAAACGGGCTGGAGACCATCGAGTAGGCCCGCCACACCAGATTACCACGCTCGCTACGTACGCCCAGCCGGGCGAACTGACCGGCGGTAAAACGGAAGCCGTCGTCACGGGTACAGCGAAAACTGAACAGGCTGGGAGTAAGGGGTACAATCTCTGTAATTGTCTCCCTGGTGAACTTTTCATTCTGTTGACTCATATCCGACTCCTTTACTGGGTTATTCCTGTATCATTCATACACCCTTTCCCGAAAAAATCAAACCGGTAAATTGCATGGCCATTCTAGAAACACCTTTCGCCCGCCAGGATCTTGAGCGTTTTCCAGCGCAGCGTAACTCCCCGCTGCAGGCTTTCAACGCTGCCGACGAATATCTTTTGCAGCGCCTGCACGAGCAACA
>CAZKTB010000252.1:0-2013 GCA_964555485.1 uncultured Thiopseudomonas sp.
GTACAGGGATGCCAGACCACGCTCAGGTCTCGCTCCATCCAGTGGCGGTTGCCGGTTGTCATCTTGTCTTTCCTTACGCCGCGGGCCATCTGAAAAACAGGTTGTGGATATCCACCATTATTCTGTAACAGCCTGTGGATAAGCATGGGACAAACGCGTGCAGGCCAGTGCCTGTGCGCGCTGGAAGCAACTGTATAAAAAACAGCCAAAGCGGCAAATGGTTGAATTTCCTGCCCAGCCTACGGAGAATGCGGGATTCTTTCCACCCCGCTTTTGTACAGGCAACCCCTCATGCGTCTGTCCCGTTTTCATGTTGACCAGCCCCTTGCCAGCGGCCGCATCCAGCTGCCGGAAGCCAGCGCCCACTACATCAGCCGCGTGCTGCGCATGCAGGCGGGCGATGCCCTGCAGCTGTTTGACGGCAGCGGACAGGAGTTTCGCGGAGTGATTGTCGAGACCGGCAAGAAGTCCGTAACGGTAGAACTCGACAATGGCGAACCGGGCCAGCCAGATTCACCCCTGCAGGTGCATCTGGGACAGGTGCTGTCCCGGGGCGAGCGCATGGACTGGGCCATCCAGAAAGCCACCGAACTGGGTGTGGCAGAGATCACTCCACTATTCAGCGAACGCTGCGAAGTACGGCTGAACGATGACAGGGCACAAAAGCGGCTGGAGCACTGGCGTCAGGTAGCGATCAGTGCCTGCGAACAGTGCGGCCGCAGCTCGGTACCGCAGATCCATCCTCCCGTTGCCGTCAGCCAGTGGCAGAATGCAGTCGAGGCCGACCTGAAGCTGGTGCTGCATCCGGGTGTCGAGCCGCTGGCCAGCCATGATCGCCCGCAACGACTGGCAATGCTGATCGGTCCTGAAGGCGGCCTGAGCGAGGCCGAGGTTGCTGCTGCACAAGCCGCCGGTTTCCATGCCGCCTGCTTCGGCCCGCGCGTGCTGCGCACCGAAACCGCACCCGTGGTGGCGCTGAGCCTGACACAGTTTCTATGGGGCGACCTGCCCTGAGCGGCCAATAGTCCAGTCCCCTGCTTCAATACGCCCGTAGCACCACTATTGCACCCTTGCATGAAGTCCCGGTCTATATAAGCATGGACCCATGACAGGATTCAGGCAGAAGGGAGGGATCACCATGCAGATTCTACTGACAGGCGGTACCGGACTGGTCGGCCGCGCCCTGTGCCGGCACTTCAGCCAGCAAGGACATTCACTGATCGTTCTCAGCCGCGACCCGGGCAAGGTTGCCGGACTGTGCAGCGGTGCCCGCGGCATCGGCAGTCTGGACGAGTTGAGCGCCAGCGATCCGGTGGATGCCGTCATCAATCTGGCCGGCGCGCCCATCGCCGATCGGCCCTGGACCAAAGGCCGGCGCCGGATGCTGCGGGAAAGCCGCATCGACCTGACCCGTAATCTGGTCGACTGGATGGGCCAGCGCAACCAGGCACTAGGTGTGCTGCTGTCGGCATCCGCCACCGGCTGGTATGGCGATCGTGGCGAGGAGCAGCTGGATGAAACCAGCGCTGCACCCGTGGCGGACTTTGCCAGCCAGCTGTGCAGTGATTGGGAAGCTGAGGTCATGCGCGCCGCAGAGTTGGGCACCAGAGTGGCCTGTCTGCGTTTTGCCCCGGTACTGGCGGCGGATGGCGGCATGCTGGCACGACTGCTGCCGGTATTCCGGCTCGGACTGGGTGGCCAGCTGGGCAATGGCCGGCAGTGGATGCCCTGGATCCATCTGGACGATCTGGTCCGGCTGTTCGATCACCTGCTGAGCAATGACAGCTGCCAGGGCGTCTACAACGCTTGTAGCCCGATGCCGGTACGCAATGCCGAGTTCACCCGTACCCTGGCGCAGACAGTACGCCGCCCGGCCATTTTTCCGGCACCGGCCTGGCTGTTGCGTCTGGCACTGGGCGAGATGTCGATTTTGCTTACCGGCGGCCAACACGTAATGCCCAAGCGCACCGCCGACAGCGGCTTCGACTGGCAATACCCGGAGCTGTCGGCAGC
>CAZKTB010000253.1:0-1995 GCA_964555485.1 uncultured Thiopseudomonas sp.
CACCCTGCTGTCACTGGTGGCCAGCGTACAGATTTCCTCCGGCGACATGATCCGTGTCGGCGACTGGATCGAGATGCCGCAACAAAATGCTGACGGTGATGTAATCGACATTGCCCTGCATACCATCAAGATCCAGAACTGGGACAAGACCATTTCCTCGGTGCCAATCAAAAGCTTTATCAATTCTTCATTCAAGAACTGGCGCGGCATGCAGGAAAGCGGCGGACGCCGCATCAAGCGCAGCCTGCTGATCGACCAGCAAAGCGTTCGTTTTCTGACCGGAGAAGAAATAGACAATCTGAAGAAGTTCAGGCTGATGTATGGCTATTTCGACAGCAAGATCGATGAGCTCAACCAGTGGAATGAACGTCACATTCATGCCAAGGCCGGTGAAGCGATTGATACCAGACGCCTGACCAACATAGGCACCTTCCGTGTCTATGTGGAACGTTACCTGCGCAACCACCCCGGCGTGCACCAGAACATGACCATGATCGTGCGTCAGTTGCAGCCTACCGCAGAGGGCTTGCCGCTGGAAATCTACTGCTTTACCAACACCACGGCCTGGGTTGCCTACGAGGGCATTCAATCCGATATCTTTGACCACTTGCTGGCCATTGCACCTGAATTCGGTTTGCGCCTGTACCAGGCGCCCAGCGGCGGTGATTTCACCAAACTGTTCGGAGCACAAGCCTCTGCATAAGCAGCGGCTTTCCAGCCGATAAAAAAACGCCAACCGGGATTTGACCTCTGCGGCTGTCCGGCATCCCTGCCCCGCGGTCGTGTCCCGATTGGCGCTCCTCAGTCAGACCGGCCCGGCATGCACAAGGTTTGCCCGCCTGTTATGCCTGTGACCGGTCATTTGAGCCGTTAAAAACTCATGTCGATCCGTGTCCACCAAATGCGGCCCGGCTCGTTCATTCTGGAGTTGGCTGAATATCCTGCGATATCCACACCATCCAGGTTCAGGTGCTCCCTGTATTCCTTGTTGAACAGGTTGTCGATACCGGCGCTGAGTTTCCAGTTGCTATTGATGCGATAAGCCCCGTTAAGCGAAAACACGCCGAACCCGGAACTCTTCTCGAAATCCTTGCCGATCGAGTTACCGTAGCCTTCATGGACGCGACTCTGCTTGCCCACTACGCGCCACAGACCACCCGCACTCCAGTCATTCCTTTCATAATTCAGGCCAAAGCGTGCTTCCATTGGCGCCACTTGCGGCAAGGGACGGCCATCACTGCTGTTTTTACCCCAGGCATAAGCCAGACTGGCATCGGCTTTCCAGCCCGGTGCAAAGCGGTGTGAGCCACCAACCTCAGCACCCATGATGCGGGCATTGACGTTGTGCGCAGTTGTATTGTTGCCCTTGTAAGAGAACAAGATGTAGTCACGGATATAACCGGCATAACCTGAAGCCCAAAGCTCTACCGGACCCTGGGCATACTGGAAGCCGAAATCCAGCTGGGTGGTTTTTTCCGGATTGACCGTTTTGAAAGCGGTTGGCAGATAACCACCTGCGCCGTCAGACAGGTTGGCCGCCGAGAAGAGCTCCCAATAGTCCGGGAAACGCTGGCTATGGCCCAATCCCACATAGACCGTAGCCGGCAGGCTGGCCATATCGTGTTCATGGCGGATAAAGCCACTGGGCAAGGCGTCTGTTCTCTTCTTGTTGGCAGTCGGGTTAGGCTGGCAATTGAGGTTTGTACCCACATCTGGACAGGCAGGAATATTTCGGCGCCCCTCAAGGTATTCCCTCTCGTCCGTTGCTTCATGCCGGTCAATCCGCAACCCGCCGATCAGGCGATCCCGCTCGGTCAACGCCCAGGCCAGCTCGCCAAAGACGCCAAGCTGATTCATCTCGGCGTCTTTTTCCATATGGCTACGCACCACAGAAGGCTGGTTCATCGGATAACTGCCATATCTGGCCCGCAGACGGTGCCAGTTGGTTTGCGCGTCCATACCGGCTACCAGCTCGAAGTCATCCCATTCCCAGGT
>CAZKTB010000254.1:0-1995 GCA_964555485.1 uncultured Thiopseudomonas sp.
CGCCGCTTGAAGCTGTTTCCGGCCGGAGCCGGCGGGCTGACACTGCTCGACAACTTTGCCGGGCCTTTTCCGGACATGCTGTTCTGTCCCACCGGCGGTATTCACGCCGGCAACATGGGCGAGTATCTGGCACGGCCCAATGTGGTTTGCTGTGGCGGCAGCTGGCTGGCTCCACAGGCGCTGCTGGATGCCCAGAACTGGGACGGCATTACCGCACTGGCACGCGAGGCCGTGGCCATTGCCGAACGCCTGCGCAACTGTGGTGAATGACGGTCATGACAAGCGAAACGCAAATGAGTGAGCTTTGGGACTGGCCCGATCCCTTCACGACGGAATTTACCGCACAGGCCGAACACATCGACGAGCTGAAACATGTCAACAACGCAGTCTATGTGCAATGGATGGAAGACTGCGCCTGGCAACATTCCAGTGCGCTGGGGCTGGGTGTGGACAGCTTTGTTGCGCTGGACCGCAGCATGGCCGTACTGCGCCACGAGATCGACTATCTGGCCAGTGCCTACGAAGGCGATTCAGTAGTGATGGGTACCTGGCTGGTAAAAACCTCCAACCGGTTGAAGATGGAGCGCCGCTTCCAGCTGGTACGGCCAGCGGATGGTGCAACCCTGTTGCGTGCCCGCACCACCTTTGTTTGCGTGGAAATGTCGACCGGCAAGCCGCGTCGCATGCCGGACGAGTTCATCAAGGGCTACGGTAGTGCCTGGCGCGATATTGTGGACAGCTGACTGATGGAAGTTGCTCTTGCTCCCATGGAGGGGCTGGCCGACTCCATGCTGCGTGATCTGCTTACACGCCAGGGCGGCATGGACTGGTGCGTCAGCGAGTTCATCCGCGTCTCGGACCGGCTGTTGCCGCCAGAAGCTTTCTACCGGCTGGCTCCGGAGTTGAAAAACCGTGCACGCACACCGGCAGGCACGCCAATGCGGGTTCAGTTGCTGGGTTCGGATCCGGTATGCCTGGCAGAAAACGCTGCCCGCGCGGTCGAGCTGGGTGCTTCGGTGATTGATCTCAACTTCGGTTGCCCGGCGAAAACCGTCAACAACTCGAAAGGCGGTTCTATTCTTTTGAAAGAACCCGAGCGTCTATATCGCATTGCCGACTATGTGCGCCATGCCTTGCCGGCAGATGTGCCGGTGACTGCCAAGATGCGGCTGGGCTATGAGGACACCAGCCCGGCGCTGGATTGTGCCCGCGCCCTGACATCAGGTGGTACCAGCCAGCTGGTGGTGCATGCCCGTACCCGTGCCCAGGGTTACAAACCGCCGGCCCACTGGGAGTGGGTAGCCAAGGTGCAGGATGTGGTGGATGTGCCAGTGCTGGCCAACGGTGATGTCTGGACGCTGGAAGACTGGAAAAAGTGCCGCTCGGTCAGCGGAGTCGATTCTGTGATGATCGGCCGCGGCCTGGTATGCCGGCCGGACCTGGCACGACAGATCAAGGCCTGCATCAACAACGAGGATTACCAGCCGCTGGACTGGGCCGGTATCTGGCCGCTGTTGCAGGAGTTCTGGCAGCGGGTACGCCAGCGGGTAATGCCACAGCATGCACCGGGTCGGCTCAAGCAGTGGCTGTCGATGCTGATGCGCAGCTATCCGGAAGCAGCTGTGTTCTTTCAGCACATCAGGCGTGAAAACGATAGTGAAAAGATTGATCTGCTGATGCAGCAGCAGGCCTTTGGTCGCTGAGAGGACGGGAAGAGGCAGGAGGGGTAACCGGACTTCCATGTCCGGGTAGGGCGCAGGGCTCAGAGGGCGGCAAACTGCTGGCTGATATTGATGCTTTGTGCATTACCGGCTTCGGCTGCACGTGACAGGCGTTGTCTGGCGGCTGCCGGTAGCGGGCTAAGCCAGGTGATGACGGTATGACTGCAGCCCAGTTCCAGAACCTGGCAGGCCAGTTCCTGACTGCTTTGCAGTCCTTTTGGGTGCAGGATCAGGGTGCGCTGGGGGTTCAGACCGGCCTCACGCAGCCATTGCA
>CAZKTB010000255.1:0-1988 GCA_964555485.1 uncultured Thiopseudomonas sp.
GTACAAAAAGCGAAGGTGGCCCATGCAACTGACTCCTGATGCAATCGTTTACGCCCAGTGGGGCGTGTTCAAGCTCAATGCCACCCTGGTCAACACCTGGATCGTCATGGCATTGCTGGTTGGCCTGTCGGCGCTGGTGACACGCAACCTGCGGCCGGATGCAGCGCCCAGCCGCTGGCGCGGCGCCCTGGAGTGGCTGGTGCAGCTGATCGAGGCGCAGATTGCCGAGGTCAACCAGAACAGTGCCCGGCACGTCATCTATTTTGCCGGCACGCTGTTTCTGTTCATTGCCATGGCCAACATGCTGGTGGTGGTACCAGGGTTCCGGCCACCGACCGGTTCGCTGTCGACCACGGCAGCGCTGACCATTTGCGTACTGCTGGCAGTGCCCTTGTTCTCGATTGCACAGGGCGGGGTGGGCCAGTACCTGCGCCACTTCATCCAGCCGTCGATTGCCATGCTGCCGCTCAACCTGATTGGCGAGTTTTCCAAGGCGGTATCACTGGCGGTGCGACTGTATGGCAACGTGATGAGCGGTGCTGTTATTGCCGCCATTCTGCTGGGCGTGGCGCCGTTTTTCTTCCCGATAGTGATGGAGCTGCTGAGTCTCATCACCGGTCTGATCCAGGCCTACATTTTTGCCATTCTGGCTACGGTTTACATTGCCGCCGCCACAACCGAAACATCCGACAGGAGATGACCTGATGTCCGAACTAGCCCTGATTTCGATTTTTTCCATCATTACTGCAGGCCTTACCGTGGCCATCGGCAGCTTCGGTGCGGCCCTGGGTGAAGGCCGGGTGGCCGCAGCTGCCATGAGTGCCATGGCCCAGCAGCCGGATGCCTCGCCAACACTGTCGCGCACACTGTTTGTCAGCCTGGCGATGATCGAGGCTTCCGGTATCTATTGTTTTGTCGTGGGTCTGATCCTGATTTTTGCCAACCCGTTCTGGGACGCGGCGCGTCTGGTCTCAGGGAGCTAACCCGTCATGAGCATCGACTGGGTCACAGTAGCGGCGCAAATCGGCAACTTCCTGTTGCTGGTGTGGCTGCTCAAACGCTTTCTGTACAAGCCCGTGCTGCGCGGCATTGATGAGCGCGAAGCGGAGATCGCCCGCCGCCTGAACGAAGCTGGCGAGGCGAAAGACAAGGCGCGACAGGCCGAGCTGGACTACTTGCAGCAGACGGAACGGTTTCTGGCCGGCAAGGAGCAGGAGCTGGCCAGCGTCAGCGCGCAGGCGGAAGAACAGAAGGAGCAGTTGTTACAGCAGGGGCGCGAGCAGCTGAAACAGGAGTATCAACAGTGGCAGCAATATATGCAGCAGGAGCGTAGCGAGTTCATGCAGCAGCTTGAACTGCAGGCCGCCCAGACACTGGCCGAGCTGCTGCGCAATGCCCTGCAGGAGCTGGCCGGCATGCCGCTGGAGCAGGCCATGCTGCAGCAGATGCCGCAACGCGTGCAGGATGTGTTGCCCGAATTGCAGGCTGCGCTTGGCCAGACTACGGAGGCGCGAGTAATTACCCATGCACCCCTGTCACAGACCAGCCAGGACGCCTTTGCCGAACAGATGAACGAGCTGTTGCCGGGCCTCAAATGGAGCTTCGAAACTGAAGACAGACAAAGCCCGGGGCTGGTTCTCGAGCTTGGTGGTGCCCAGCTGGAATGGACGCTGGACAGCTATTTTGACGGCTTGCAGCACCTGATGAGCGAACACTTTGGCAGTGCCGGCAAGGCAACTGCCGACAGGAAGGCCGGCCATGACAGCTGACATCGGCAGCAGCGTTTCTGCCGGTCAGCGTTTACAGCACTGGCAGGAACGCTTGCGCGAGCTGGCAGCACCAAAGCCCGAGCTGCGTGAAGCGGGCAGGGTACTGGAAGTTGCCGACGGCGTTGCCGTGGTGACCGGTCTCGAGCGTGCGCTGGCTGACGAGGTGCTGGAGTTTGCCTGTGGCATTCGCGGCATGGTGCTGGACCTTGAGCCGGGCCG
>CAZKTB010000256.1:0-1968 GCA_964555485.1 uncultured Thiopseudomonas sp.
TTTCCGTCTCGGCTTCGACCAGTCGCAGGCTGCACTCGATCTTGCCCCGTGACAGTCCTTTACGCAGCAGGTCACGTACTGGGCCTTCAAGACTGCGCAGGCTTTCCGGCAGGCGCAGATGGGGCTCCAGATAGCGGTGATTGACCGAGCGTATTTCCCAGGTCAGAGTGCCGTAGGGGCCGTTGAGTTCCTGGCGGGCAAAGGCGGTCATGCTGTGGGTCATGGGGTGTCCTCGGTGATGGGCAAAGGCGACAGTCTAGCCTGAAAGCCGCCGCCATGCAGTTGACAAATGTGCTTGCCGGACTGGCTGGTGGCGGGGCGGTAGCCGGGCTAATCCTTTATACTGTGCGGCAAATTTTATCGGCAGGGGCGTTTTGCCACTGCGTTATCCATGTTTTTTATAGAGGAAACCTCATGACTCGTCCCAGTGGCCGCAGTACAGACGAACTTCGCAGCGTCAAGATCACCCGCAACTACACCTGCCATGCCGAAGGCTCGGTGCTGGTGGAGTTTGGCCAGACCAAGGTGATCTGTACCGTCAGCGTGGAAAGTGGTGTACCGCGTTTTCTGCGTGGCCAGAACCAGGGCTGGCTGACCGCCGAGTACGGCATGCTGCCCCGCGCCACCGGTGATCGCACCCGTCGCGAGGCAAGCAGTGGCAAGCAGGGCGGTCGCACACTGGAAATCCAGCGTCTGATTGGCCGTTCACTGCGAGCTGCAATGGACCTGCCGGCACTGGGCGAGTACACCCTGACCGTTGACTGTGATGTTATCCAGGCCGATGGCGGCACCCGCACCGCGTCCATTACCGGTGCCATGGTGGCAGTGATCGATGCCCTGAAGGTCATGCAGGAACGCGGCTGGCTGAAAGCCGACAAGCCCCTGCCACTGAAGCAGCGCATTGCGGCGGTGTCTGTTGGCATCTATCAGGGTGAGGCGGTACTGGATCTGGACTATCCGGAAGACTCCACTGCGGAAACCGACCTGAACGTGGTCATGACCGATGCCGGAGGCTTTATCGAAGTACAGGGCACGGCAGAGGGCGCACCTTTCAGCGCGCAGGAGTTCAACAGCATGTTGGCGCTGGCGGAAAAGGGCATCAACGAGCTGTTCGCCATTCAGCAGGCGGCGCTGGAAAGCTGAGAGCAGCTGGGACTTGAGTTTTTGCACCCCGACAACTGGTCCGGGTGCATCTCAGGGGGCAAGCCCCTTCGCACAGTGGTTGCTGATGTGTGCTGGTTGTTGCGGGGCGGGCTTGCCCGCGACGGATTTTTCAGGGGCAAGCCCCTTCCGTACAAGACTTGGCGATAGAGACTCCGTTCGCTGGCTTAAGCAGCAAGTCACAGGTGCGGGGCAGCTTTGTATAGGGTGCGGATTACGCCTAGAAGCTCAGCGTCCAGTCATAGTCGACCTGTAGCGGCGCATGCTCGGAAAAGCGTGGCTGACGGAACAGGCGGGCATTGCGTACGATGCGCTTCAAGCCGGGGGTTAGCAGCTGGTAGTCGAAACGCCAACCAAGGTTGAGCATCTCCGCCTGTTCGCTGTCAGGCCACCAGCTGTACTGGTCGCCTTCGCGCGAGACCTCGCGCAAAGCATCGATATAGCCCATGTTGTGTATCAGCTCGTCCAGCCAGGCCCGCTCTGCCGGCAAAAAGCCGGGAATCTGCTGGCAGTCACGCCAGTGTTTGACGTCGAATTTCTGGTGGGCAATGAAGGCCGAAGCGCAATATATATAGTCACGGCGCTTGCGTCGTTGTTTGTCGAGATAACGGCCAAGATCCTCCATGAACTTGAATTTGTCATTGAGTTCCTGGTCATTTTCGACGCCGTGGGGAAACAGCAGGCTACCGATGCTGATCTTGTCGAAGTCAGCCTGGATGTAGCGACCGTGGCGGTCGGCGGACTCGAATCCCAGCGTGGTGATGATCGCCCGTGGTTGCACCCTGGTATAGAGGGCCACACCACCCT